>JBDLIZ010000226.1:0-7900 GCA_039714615.1 Pseudomonadota bacterium
GCCTCGGCAGCCGCTACCGAGCGCAGTCCCGAGCACATCCGCATTGTCGAGGAGATGCTTACCGACCCGGCGCTCAACCATGTCTATTTCGATATCTCGTGGGACGAGGTAGCGAAATATGCGGTAGCGATGCCGGAATCGGTGCAGCGCACTGCTAAACCGCTTCCCGGATCGCTTCCTCCAAGGTCTTCACGATGGCAAAGGTGATGGATCAGGCGGGACCCGAGGCGATCTACGACAACATGGGTGTCGACGCCACCGGTCAGGTCTTCAACTCAATCGTCGCGATCGAACAGTACCAGGGTTCGGAGATGAACCCGATGGTCAACCCGGGCGCAATCACCGCCACGAGCATGGTCCAAGGCGGAAGCCATGACGAAATCTGGAACAAGATCCTTGACTACTACAGTGACTTTGCTGGCCGCAAGCTGTCGGTGCTCGAGGATGTCTACAAATCCGAGGCCGCGACCAACCAGCGCAATCAGGCCCTGGCGATGCTGATGTATGCTTATGGTCACATCAAGGGTAATGCCCAGCAGGCTACCGACATCTATACCCGCCAATGCTCAGTCGGCGTCAACGCTAAAGACCTGGCGATAATGGCAGCGACACTCGCCAACAGCGGCAAAAACCCGGTCACGGGCAAGCAGGTCGTGAATAGCGACCATGTTCCCGAAGTCCTCGCGATCATGGCCACGGCCGGTCTGTATGACGATTCCGGAAAATGGCTCTACAAGACCGGCCTGCCGGCCAAAAGCGGTGTCGGTGGTGGCATCATCGCGGTCTCACCCGGCAAGTTCGGCATTGCCGTGATCTCCCCGCCACTGGATAAGGCCGGCAACAGCGTGCGTGCGCAGAAGGCGATAACAGACATCTCCAACGCCCTCAGCGGCAACCCCTACGCCCCGCAACCCCGCTGATATTGCCTAACCGTCCGGTGCCCACCGGGCGGGTCTTGCACCAACCATATCTACGGTGCCAAAAGAGAACATTCCCGAAGCTCAGGATTCGCCGACTACGTCGTCGAGCTGGCACTCTTTGAATATTGCTACCCGAACCGAACTGGTCAACCCTATACGGTTAGTGGATTTGACAGCATTTGGAGACGGCTGGTAAAGCGAAATGGAATGCAGGATCTACACTTCCACGGTATTAGAGCGAAATCGATCACCGACGCCAAACGCATGGGCGGTCAGGACTACGCACAGGCACTCGCAGGACATGAGAGTAGAGGTACGACTAAGGGCTATATCAAGTCCAAGGAGACAGAGTTAGTTCGACCACTTGGCAGAAAATTGTAGAAAAACACTGCCTTGTAGAGGCAGCAGGCGCCTCGTGGCGAACTAACTCATTGATAATGTTGGTGGACCGTGGGCGATTCGAACGCCCAACCACCTGATTAAAAGTCAGATGATCCGCTCAACAATACCCTTTCAATTACAATAAGATAGCTAAAGCCTATTCGGCCTCGTGCCTTCCAGTATTCCGTTTGGTATTCCTTTTTGACACCGTAGTGGGAGGGCCGATTCATGCTTGTTACCGGATAACAACCCGCCTACAATACCCATCCGTTATCCGATAACAACCTCCAACAGGGAGGCACCCATGAGCAATAGCCCCTCAATGACCAACGGCTAACGCCAAGCCCGTTACCGCCGGAAAGTGCAGATCGGTGAACTCAAGCGCATTGAGGTCACTCTGCCACTGGAAGATGCACTGAAGCTGACGTATCTGGCCAAGCATTGGGAATGCACACGGACCGAGGCGTTCAGGCGGGTATTAGTCGATGCGTGGGACCGGGAAGACCAGCCGGTGTAATGATCTGGCGGTAGCTGTGCCATCAACTCTGGAGAGCGACTCCTGTTCTGTTTTAGTCGTAACTTGTCCTGACATAGACAGCGTCAGCTTGCGAATGGCTGGTAACGACCCAAACCTGCCATTCAAGCTGGACCCAGCTAATGCGCTCCGACGCCGATTGATGGGGCGTATCACCTGATACCATCCGGGGTGTCATTAAAGTGGATTGGCTCGCCCGAGGTGATCGTTGTTGTGTGTGTGTAAAATACGTATTTGTATAGATTTTATACAGCAACAAGGTTAATTGAGTAAAAGTTAAGATAAATGACACTGTTTTTTCTGAATCATACTATACTCATCTACTCCTCTAGTAAGCAAACTATCATGGTAAGTAATTATGATCTATAGTTTTTTGGTTAGATAATTGCCTGAAGAATTGGTGCGCACATCGTACCTTACAAATACTGAAGAAAGGCGCAGCGGAAGGGAAAAAATGATGAAAAAAATAGATCCAAGTAGACGTGGCTTTTTTTGTGGCGTGATAATTGTACCTTGTGTGTTTTTTTTCGGTGCAGCAATAGCCGGAGAAGTTTCGCAATCCGGACTAGACGAGGAAACGAGAACGGCACAGGTTTTTAAACTTATTAAAGATAAAAACTATCAATGCCTAAAGTGCCATGACGTTGATAAGCGAGTAGTCGGACCAGCATGGAGAGAAGTAGCGTATAAGCGTAAAAGTAATAAATGGGCCACCGCGTTGCTTGCATACAAAATCAGTCAAGGAAGCGTGGGGGAGTACGAACAAGCAGAATCAATGCCGCATAACGATGTAGATGAAAAAGACGTCACTGTGATTGTAGATTGGATTTTGTCTTTGGCTAAATAAGAATCTGTCTGGTTAAAAAATGATCGGCTACAAAGACTTTGAAATGGGCCTATTTCTCAATTCAAACTCTTTTCGCTTTGGCCGCTTTTTAACCAGACATATTTCAACACTTGAAGCCTTTGAAGGCCGATCCCGCAGGAACCCATTCAGCCTTGATCACCTCGGTGTGATCGATCTTCAATCGTCCCGTCTTAATTTTCTTCGGACCAGGCTATCGAAACAGGCTTTCTCTGTATCATCTCAGAATTCCATGGTAAGGAAGACTGCATAGAGGCTGGACAGCGAGCGAAGCAGGGAGAGCGTAGTGAAGATGACTGGTGTCAGTGTAGGAACTCATACCAGCTTGAAGTAAACACTTCTTAACCATCCAAGTCCTACGGTGGTCCTGAGGTATGCTCACAGCTTCCCAAGCGGGTGGTACACCTTCGCCAGAGTACAGCGGTAAGTAGGAAGATCGAAAAGCAGGGGGACATTCGCCTACTATACTTGAATGTCAGGAGTTGGCCGAACTCAGGCGTTCAAACCTACAGCCTCAGACAGGTATTTGCCGAATTTCCGGCTATAGGGTTGTTTGCGCTCAGGAGCATCGATGCCTTGAAGGCGGATGCGGTGCTGTGTGTTGTTGGGATCGAGAATCGTGACGGCATCGCCATGGAAGGTTTGATTGAAATCAAGTCAGTCTATTCCAATAGCTAATTGTTATTATACGCTTGGGGAGCGCTTATTCACGGGTCATATGCCTATCCCCTCACCGTTACCGGTTCTTATGCGTTTGCAGGCAGGCTGACCCCGACAGGTGTCGTGAGACCAAGCTCTGAAATGTATGTCACATATATGAATATCCCCCAAGTCTATCCAGAAAGCGACACGACGACGGTGCCGATCGCGTGTCAGGCTCCGTCGATATTGGCGCGTTCCCAGGCGCGCACCTTGCGGCGTGCGGCATCGAAAAGGCGATTGTAGTTGCCTATGCGAATCTTTTCGCTCGCCTCCGGGGTGAGTTTGTCCCACAGTGGCGCATACATCTCGTAAACCTGGAAATGAGCCTCCGGACTTTTTGGTGCGACATTGTCGGTTCCGAACAGGAAGCGATCCGGGAAGCGGTTTAGCAGATCGGCTGTGCGCTGCACCGATTCCGGCGTCGCTACCACATACTTCGCCACCTCGTCCCACGAGATATCGAAATAGACATGGTTGAGCGCCGGGTCGGTAAGCATCTCCTCGACAATGCGGATGTGCTCGGGACTACGCTCGGTAGTGGCTGCCGAGGCCGGTGACTGTACCGGGTGCACCACTCGACCGAGACCAACATGCGCCCAGATAATCGTGGTCTCAGGGTGGCGGCGTAGCAGGTCCTTCAGTTGCTTCAGGGAGACTGGCTCGCTGCCCAGTTTGGCAAACGGCATGTCGTCACCATATCATCATTCGGTGGATTAGACGTCTTCGGTGTCGAAGCCGACGGCGGCGTAAATGACACATTATTAAGAGGTCGAACTCATCGGAATAACTTGGTTTCCCGAGTTTCAGGTTTGTCTCTGCTATCTCCTGAAGAGAAACTTCTGTCCGGCCCTGAGGCAGACTTGGAAACATGCTATCCGTCGCACTGCCAACACATCATTCAATTTATCAATGACACCATCTATCTGATCCCCAGACAGTTAATACACCTTCTCTGTTCACGGATTGCAGATCGACCGGTGGTACTCATCAAAGTATCTCCCATCAGCGGTCTGTAGATCGGGTCGCTTCGAGTAAAGGCCGCAGATGTGGCCAGACATTTTCCAGCATACGAGGCTGTCCCTGAGCGTTGGGATGTAAACCATCGTCTTGCATCCACTGTTGGCGCTGCGCTACGCCATCTAACAGAAAGGGCAACAGGGCGGTATTTTCATCGACTGAAATCTGTTGATAGAGTTGCTGAAACTTTTGCGTAAAAATCTTGCCGAAATTTGGCGGTAACATCATTCCGATGAGCAGTACTCTAGCATCAGAGACGCGGGCGAGTTCGATCATGCGTTGCAGGTTGTTGCTGATCTGTTCGAGATCGAAACCGCGTAGCCCGTCGTTGGCTCCCAGTTCAATCACCAGGATGCTTGGCTTGAAGTGTTTCAATGCCTCGGGTAGGCGGCTTAGGCCACCGGAGGTAGTATCCCCAGAAATGCTGGCGTTGACCACCTTATGTGGGTAGCCTTGTTGCTGCAGCCGGGTTTGTAACTGGTTTACCCAGCCCAAGGCACTATCCATGCCGTAAGCGGCACTGAGGCTGTCTCCCAAGATTAATATCACCGGGGAGGCGTCCGCGCGACTGAACGGGAACATACACAGAAGTAACAGGAGAAGTTTTTTCATGGCGCCTGATTCTAGCGCAAACCGCCCCTTGTTGACTGCCCGTAAGCTGAAAAAAAAGGTCTTGGGGCCAGGTGGACCCTTGAGTATTCTGGAATCAGTCGATATCGATCTGATTCCGGGTGAGGCAACAGCGATCCTCGGTGCCTCTGGATCGGGCAAGTCGACATTGCTCGGTCTGCTGGCAGGCTTGGATGAGGCAACGGGCGGCGAGGTCGTTCTTTTTGATCAATCTTTGTCGGAATTGGACGAAGATGGCCGGGCCGCGCTACGAGTGGGGCGGGTCGGTTTCGTATTCCAGTCCTTTCAGCTGTTGCCGGGGATGAGTGCCTTGGAAAATGTGATGCTGCCTCTGGAACTGGTCGCGGATCCGGATCCCAGAGCAAAGGCCGAAAGCGCACTGAACCTGGTGAAGCTAAGTGCTCGGCTACACCACTATCCCCGACAGCTATCATCCGGAGAACAGCAGCGGGTGGCCATTGCCCGAGCCTTCGCCACCCAGCCCCGGCTGTTGTTTGCCGATGAACCCACGGGTAGCTTGGATCAAGTGACCAGCCAGCATATCTCAAACCTGCTATTTCAATTGTGTGAAAAGAGTGGCGCGGCCCTGCTGCTGGTCACCCACGACGCCCGCCTGGCCGATCGCTGTGACCGGCGCCTGTTGTTGGAGGATGGGCGACTGGCGGTGGCGGCATGAAGGACCGGAGTTTGGCCTGGCGCCTGATTCGCCGTGACGGGGCTAGCGGTGAGTTGCGTCTTCTGATATTGGCGCTGGTGCTGGCCATTGGCTCGGTCACCGCGGTTGGTTTTTTTACCGATCGAGTGGATCAGGCCATGCAACACCAGGCCAGCGCGATGTTGGCCGCCGATCTGGTGCTGGCCAGCAACGATCCCATCCCGGACAGCTACCGGGTCGAGGCTAATCGGTTGGGGTTGCGTACCGCCAGAACCCTCAGCTTTCCCAGTGTAGTCGTGCAGGCACAGCGAACGCAGCTGGTGGAGGTGAAGGCGGTAAGTCCGGAGTATCCCCTGAGGGGCGAACTGCGTACTCGCCCGGCGTTAGGTAAAGCGGAACAATGGCTTAGCGACACACCCCAAGCCGGTTATCTTTGGGGTGAGGCAAGACTGTTGGCCGCCTTGGGGATAAACACCGGCCAATCCCTTTCTCTGGGAGAACGCCGTTTTGAGGTGGCCGCGGTAATAAGTCGCGATACCGGCGAGGGCAGTAACCTCTTCCGGCTTGGCCCCAGAGTGCTTTTGTCATTAGAGGATATTCCATCCACCGGTTTGGTAACCCCTGCAAGCCGCGTTCGCCATCGGATACTGGTCGCCGGACCGAGGCCATTGATCGAGGAGTATCGAAATTGGGCTGCTAAGCAAATACCTCAAGGCATCAGCCTACAGCACATGAGTAACGCTCGCCCTGAGTTGCGCAATGCCTTGGAGCGAGGCAGGCGATTTCTCAGTTTGGCGGCCCTGGCCGCGGTATTGGTCGCTGGAGCGGCGGTGGCTCTGGCCACCCGCCAGTTTGTCGAGCGTAATTCCGATACCAGCGCCATTCTCCGCTGCTTGGGGGCAAGTCGATCTTTTATACTTCGCTTACTGTTGCTGCGCCTGCTACTGATTGGGGTCGTTGCCGGTACCGTCGGCATGTTGGTGGGTTATCTCGCCCAGTCATTTCTAGTGCATCTCATCGGTGATTGGTTCAACACCGAACTTCCGCCCCCGGGCTGGCGGCCTCTGGGTATCGCTTTGGGGACTGCCCTGGCCACGCTCATCGGATTTACATTGCCCCCCATGCTTCGGTTGGGCTCAGTGCCCCCGTTGCGCGTCTTGCGTAAGGATCTTACCGCACCGCCGCCATCCTATTGGATTTCAGGACTTTGTGCGTTCCTCGCCATCGCGCTCTTGATGTGGTGGCAGGCGGGGGATTCCAGGCTTGCTGTCTGGGTGATCAGCGCTACCCTGGCTACCCTGGTTCTGCTACTGACAACGGCTAGGGCCATGGTTTTGCTGTTGCGCCCACTGCGTCAGCGCAGCGGCACCCTTTGGCGTTATGCCCTGGCGGGGCTGGCTCGCAATCCAGGGCTAAGCGCTATACAACTGACCGGGTTCGGGCTCGGTATGTTGGCGATTTTGCTGTTGGCGACCGTACGCATGGACTTGCTGGCGGCCTGGCAGCGTACCATTCCAGCCGAGGCCCCGAACCAATTTCTGATCAATATTCAATCCCATGAGGTGCCTGATCTTGAGCGATTTCTAGAGGCAAGACAGCTTGATGTCGCGGGTATCTATCCGATGCTGCGCGCGCGCCTTACTCATATCAACGGTACAGCAGTATCCCCTGATGACTATGGGTCGGATCGAGCCAAACGGCTGGTCGCTAGAGAATTCAATCTGTCATGGGCCGGCATGTTGCAGCAGGGTAATCAAATCGTTGCCGGGCATTGGTGGGGAGATAAGCGCAGCGGTGATTCCATATTCTCCGTTGAGCAGGGCTTGGCCCAAAGTCTAGGTGTGCGGATGGATGACGAATTGAATTTTAATCTTGCTGGCTTGTCTATTCGGGGGCGGGTGGGCAGCCTGCGCACCGTTCGTTGGGATTCCTTTCAGCCTAATTTTTTTGTCATCGGCACGCCGGGGCTGCTACAAGACTACCCTGCAACCTATATCACTAGCTTTTATCTACCCCCGGGACAGGAAAAAAGAATCTCCGAGTTGATTGCTCGATTTCCCGCGGTGACTATTATCGATACCCGCGCGATCATCCAACAAATTCGCGAGATGATGGATCGAGGTGCCCTGGCGGTGGAGTATGTGTTCTTGTTTACTCTGGCAGCGGGTTTGCTGGTGCTCTATGCCGGTATCCAG
>JBDLIZ010000227.1:0-7897 GCA_039714615.1 Pseudomonadota bacterium
GGTGAAAAATGCCTTAACTGACGTTTCTGAAAAAGATGCACTAGGATGGTTTGAAAGCTGTGGCTATTGTATTTCACCCAAATAATAACCGCTATAAGGCTAGAGCCTTTCGACCAACTCCACGTCCCAAGGACGTGGTTTAATCTTTAATAAAGATGTTACTGACAAGCTGGAAATATACAAGAAGTCAAAATATGCACTCCCTAATGATTTTGTTAAGCAATACACTTATCACTGGGGGAAGAAAGAAATAGAACTACGAACTGAGGAGCTCGCAAAGCTTTGTTACAACGAGGTATGGAGTGTAAAGCGCTAACAATTGGTTGGTTTCGGAAGGCTTTTATTTTGGCGATTTTCAGCCAAAATAAAAGCCTTCGCGCAAACACGCGTTATGCAGAAAAAACGGAGGAGTAAAGGTTTTTGGATCTCTATTGGTCGACCGAGAGATTTATTGCTACTGGTAGCCCGTTGTAGGTTGGGGTGAGGAACGAACCCCAACGAAAAGATAAGGATTAAGGGAGAAATGAAGATTGTGACGGGAACGGGGGGATAAATATTGCATTATCGGCGGGCAATGTGGCCGGAGGCACCTATTTCTTCACGGTTAATTTAACGGAGCGCAAGCGGATATTTCTGGTGGACAACAAAGATAACGCCATCTCTAATGAGTATGGCGTACATTAAGCATAATATTCAGGCATGGCAGCATTTTCTGTAATTGCTGTTTATACTTTGCTGTTTGGTTTTCCTTAAAATAAAATGATTATTTTTAGGCAATATTTCACAAATACCGCTGTACCAATAAACTGATGCAGCGTATAAAATGGAGTGAGTTAATGTGTAAGTTTTGTTGGTCTATCGTGGTTTTGTTGTTACTAATGACAACAGGTATCGCATACAAATTTATTGTACAGGGTACAATCGTTGAAACCCCCGACGCTAGAACAGCGATCCAACTAAATAAAAATGAAAGAGACCTTGTTCTTTCTGAGATGCGGGTTTTTTTGCAAAGTGTGCAGCAAATAACAAGTGGCATCACAAAAGATGATATGGAGCAGGTGACTAAATCGGCGCGTAAGTCTGGCCGTAGTGCACAAGTAGAAGTGCCAGGTTCGCTTGTCGGTAAGTTACCCTTGGAATTTAAAAAGCTAGGTTTTGATACCCATACAAAATTTGACGAGCTAGCGCTTGATGCAGAGCAGTTAGGTGATAGTGACCATACACTTTTACAATTAAATGCTCTTTTAGAAAACTGTGTGTCTTGTCATTCTGCATATAGGTTTGAGGTAGGAGCAACGGTTTTAAATTAATATTAAATAAAACCCGGAGAACACATTAAATGAAAGATGGTTTGACCACCGGCATCTATTTTGATTTGAGTCATGTCGCGCCAACACCCGTGGGCATGCAGGTGATAGCCGAAGTCGAACTTATCGAAAAAGAAGGAGGAAAGCTGACTTTTCGGATCGAAGTAAGGGATGAGCAGGATTTGATCGGCTCAGGTATCCATAAACGGGCTATCGTCAATAAAGAGAAGTTCATTGACCGAGTGCAGGCAAAATCAACCTGATATCAGTTCGGCGGGCATGTTCCGGACACTATAGGGTTGGAATATAATAGGCATCGATCAAACGGTCTAAACCTGCTATTTAACATAATATACATTATGCGAACTTGTGGTCGCTTCGAAATAAGACCTGGATTTAAGGAGTTTCACACTTCTCTAACGCCCTCTGAAGGCTCGATCCGTGAGGCCTGAAAACCGCCTAGGGCTGAAGCTATGATGCAGGAGACCAATGTGAACAGCGCGGCCCATTGATAATGTATGGGTAACAATTGGCAGATAGTATTTCCCATATTCAACGATGTTGGAAACATCTGATTGAGACCTTGTTCTACACCAAGATAGATCATGCTAGCCAGTAACCAGCCCAGTACACTGGTAATTATGGCTTGCATTACCGGAAACAAGATGATGCTGTTGGTGCGAAACCCCACTAGACGCATGACACTGAGTTCGCGGCGTTTTCGGTCTACGTTGGCCCAGAGACTGGATCCCAGTGAGAGCGAGAACCCCGACAAGGCCACAATGGCGATGATCCAGAAGATATTGCTAAGATTGCGGTCTAGAGATTGGACGATCTCTATATCGGCGCTGCGTGTCCTCACCTCAATGCCCTGGGTTTCCAGCTCATTGCGTAGTATGGCGACATCATCGATTGAACGTGCATAGAGGCGAAATCTGGGATAACTGCGGTCATTGAGCGTTGCGGAATTCCCGGACCAGCCTAAATTCGGTACGGCGCGCCCATCGCGATAGTCCTCTAGAGCGATCAGCAGCGCCAGCGATACAAAGGCTCCATCACGTGCGAATGCCCCAGGGTTGGCTACCGCCAAGACCTTCAATGGCAGATGGACCCGCTCTTTTTTACCGCCCAGTATTCTGGCGATACTACCATCGATTTCATCCCCGGCTAAGACCTTTAGTTTGTGTGCAGCCGAGCGGGACAAGATGATTTCATCCATACCCTGCGGTATTTGGGTGTTGGCGGAAAGTAAAGGTTCACCTTCGGCCGTGGGTAATAATTCCGCTTTAACGATTTGCAGGGGCCGGACTTGGGGGTTCTGAAAATTTATCGTTGCGGCGATGGCTCGTGTTCGGGGACTGATAAAGGCAACATCGCTTCGCTGACTGAATGACTCGAACCATTGCGCTTCATAATGGCTGCTACCCACGGGTCTGATTTCGCGGTTGCGTGGGTCCTGAACCAACTGCTCGGCCATCGAGCTGACAATACCGAATTTGAGACCAAATAAAACCAGCATGGGCGCCAGTGTGGCGGCCAGAGCAAGTACAAAACAGGCGGACATGCGCCATTCATGGGTATAGTCTCTGATGGCTAACCACGCCACGGTGCGAAACTCAGAAATCGACTTGATTGTGATTACTCCGTAAAAACAGATTCGATGGCTGAACCGGATGGCGAGTTGTTGATATTGTGGTTGAGTTGGCGTAATCCAAGTTCTTCCAATAATTTGACGTCGTGACTGGCGACGATCATCGTCAAACCGAGTTCGTCGGTAAGCTCTATTAGCAGTCCCATGATCCTTTGTGCTGTGGTTGGATCTAATGAGGCCGTGGGTTCATCGGCGATAATGATGGAGGGCCGATGGATTAATGCGCGCGCAATGGCCACCCGCTGGCGTTCTCCTACCGATAGCATGGCGGGTAACTTATCCAGCTGATGTTTGATTCCAAGGCGAGCTGCGATAGATTCAATCTCCTGTTTACAGTCTAGAGAAAGAAGCCTGCAGGACAGGCCGATGTTATGACGTACCGTGATGAAGGGCAGCAATCCTCCCGTCTGCAGCACATAACCGATATGATATTTGCGCAGGGTGCTAAGTTTATTAAATTTATTGTGTGACCAATATCTGGCAATGTCCTTACTGTTATTCGAATCAGGATTGAGCCTGAATGTCCCTACCCTGCTTGGGCTCAAGACCATGGCAAGCATATCGAGCAGGGTGCTTTTTCCGCAGCCACTGGGGCCAACCAGGGCAATCTTCTCTCCTGCCCTGATCTTGAGCTCGGGTACAACAAGACGAAATTCGATACCTTCGCCCTTACGCAATTTTAGTAGGTTGTTTATTCTGTAGACGAAGTGCAACAGAGGCCTCGATTTAACGCTAGTTGATTAGATGTACGGTTAGCCGCGGTTGACGCGATATACCCATGGCGGAAGGGTATAAACCACCGCGCTCTGATTTGATGTGAATTTCGCAGTCCTGACAACTGACTACTGGCCCGGCGTAGCGTTCTGGAAGATTAGGGTAACATCTCCAGGGCGATAGGAAATACAGAATCTCCATCGACTGGACCTCCGTCCAACGAGATCCAAAGATCGGCATTGTCATGAATGACCTGATAATAATTGATCTTGCTCTCCAGGCGATGTAAGAACTTCAGCTGCTGCTTTGCGGACCAGTTTTCCCAGGTTTCCAGAGCAAGGTTCATGACCTCTCCAGTGTAGGGTAGGTCTTCGATATATTCGCGCATATACCCTAGATCGGCGAGGTTTTTTTCAGCAGCACCCGTAGTGCGAGTGCTGCCGCTGGCGGCGGCTGGATCACGGCTGATGGTGGCGGCTAGGCTTTGTAATTCACTGAGGAAATCGCGCGGCGACAGTACGCCTTCTTCCGCAGTATCCAATACTTGTTTAAGCACGTCGTGAAGATCGCTGAGTTGATCACGGGTCAATAATACTCTGACCTCAAGGGCGTGGTGATCCGGCTTGGTGATATCCCGGTCGACCATCCAGGCATTAAATACCGTCGGGATGTGCCCTCCTTCCTCTTTTAGCAGATAACGCATTCTGAGAGCATAGCCAAGCTTCGAAAGCTTGTGCTTGAAATCACTCAGTTGATTACCCGTGGGTTGTGTATTAGCCACGGGTGCGATCGATACCTTGTTGGTAGCCGCTCGCACCTGGTTGGTGATTTCATTGGTAAAAACCCTCAAGGCGCGACCGAAACCCGAGACCGAACCCAGCTCTATGGGATAGTAGAGTTCCCCGATCTCGGGATAATAGGACAGCTGCTTGTACTGCTCGGCAGCCATGGCGTGGTTATTCTGGCCTTCGGGGGTCTTCAGGTGCAGTACCCAGATGGAAAGACCTTGGTCGTAGGCTAGCTGCCGCAGGGCTCGTGCATTCATCCCCGTATGAGCCAATGGATCATGCCCGGGTCTGGCACCGGCGTCGGTGATCAATACGACATATCTGGCATCGAAACCATCCCAATCTATATCGTCTATGGCTGCCTTGATGCCCGCATAGGCGTCTTCGGCAAAGTCTCTGCTCGATACCTGGGCCGGCTTGACTGCAGCGACGTTGGTTAAAAAGCTTTGTCCATCCGCACCGTCTTGGAGCGTGGCATAGGTACGGGTGAGATATTCGAGCTGAGGTTTGGATTGGATATTATCGCGGTACCCGATGAGACCGAAATTCACCTGGTTACGCAATCCATGGGTCTCCAGGTTTTGATAGACTTTGCGTACGACTTCTCGAGTCTGTTCGATATAAGGTCCCATGGAGATGGTGGTGTCGATGACGAAGACGATGCCCGATCTATAGTCCTTTGCAATGCTGCCGGCTGGTTTCGGTGCCGAGTTCGTCGGTATGGATTTTGTGCGTTCATTTAAGGGTAAAGTGCTGACCTGCAGTAAACGCGCTTGTTCCTCACCGACATAGACATCTTCATGTTGCAGGATCGGGACGAGATAAAAGTCTTTAAGGATATCCACATAGCCCTTAGGTTGGATTGATATCACGGGGGAGTCGGGGGAGATTTTATGGGCTGCGGCCTTGCTGTAAAGCAGGTGGTAACCGAACAGGTCCTGGGACTCCACCAGACTTTTCAGGGATTCTCTGTCGCGGAACATCAACACTCTATCCTGTCCAACCGGATCCTTGAACGAGACAATGAGGGCCTGTTTCCAATCGATGAGTTGCTCGTCCAGGATCCAGCCATCCGGGCCTTTGTATTTATCAATGCCCACGTGCAGCCATTGTTTGCCGGAGATCTTTTTCTTGTCATATACGTAATAGACGCTAAACGGGGTGGTGGCCTGAGTTTGTGCCGAAGCTGCTCTCCCGGGTTGGACGTACAATACGGCCTCAGGTCGGCTAAGGACGCGTTGGAAAATCGATTTTTTACCCGGCAGCAGTAAAGGTGTCGATCCGAGTGAGTTGGTAATGGCGAAGGCTGCGCTGGAGCATGCCAACAACGCGCTGAGCATCAGCGAAAGATAGTTCTTCGTATTCATGAGTTTCCTTGTCATCATGTCATTGTTCTCTCTGCCACATTAAAAGTAGCACCTTGGCCTCCTCATTTCCTCTGATTGCGGCGTGTTCAACGAGATCTTTTAGTTTTTCGATCCGTTGCGCAGCGATTTGGTCTCCTGCGTCCGCGGCGATCTTGTACCATTTGTATGCCTGTGTCAGGTTGGGTTCTTTGGTGAGACTGGTAGAGGAATTGAGATGATTGGGATCATACATGCCTCCGAGCACCCTGGCTGACATGGGGTGAGCTTTGCGTGCTGCAAAGAACAACAACAGGTGGGCATCGTCAAGTTGACCTTCGGCAATGAATATTTCAGCCCTTTTATAAACCCTATCAAGGTCATGTATTTTGATGTCTTGAGCCTTGAGTTCGGCTATCATCGAGCGCGCCAGATCGCCTGGCCTTGGTTGTGGTTTGCTGCTGGACTGTTGTCGTATTGGTGAGGTTGCAACGTTGGGTTGTAACCGTTGTTGGCTTTCAAAAAGAAAATAGAGTCCTGCCGCTATCGCGAGTGTAATGACAACGAGTAACAGCACACTCCAAATGGAGAGTTGCCGTGGTTGATCACCTCGGTTATAAGTTGAATTTCTCATTTAAGTTTCCTAATGATGTAGGATCCCGTATTCCTTGAAGAGCCAATAATTAGTCATGTATCCTACTGTAAATCCTTCCGCAACAGATAGTTTCCGCATGCCAGAATCGGGAGGACATGCACTCCATATATTATAATATATTAATATTCTTAATAAAATGCAATGGCTAGGTCGCTCAGGGCGTGCGGCGCTTGTTCATGCAGTGATATTAGCGGCAGTTTTCTGCAATGGTGCAGAAATTTTAGAGTTTAAACCGATTCGGGTTAAGATTTTATGAAGACAGCCACAAAATTCTCGCTTGAAGTTCAACCCGTGCTCCCAAAGCGCCTGTCCGGGCTAGAAGAGCTGGCGAATGACCTATATTACAGTTGGGACCGCCATGTCCATAACCTGTTTTTCCGGCTTGATCGGGAGTTGTGGGAATCATGCCGACACAATCCAAAGGTTTTCCTGCGGCGGGTATCCCAGCAACGCCTTGAAAAGGTGCTAGAAGATCGTGGTTTCCTTGAGGCCTACCACCAGCAACTCTCTGTGTATAACACCTACCACCGAGGGGGTATGCACACGGGGATCGAGCATATCTTGAATCCCCAAACGGATCTGATTGCCTATTTCTGTGCGGAATTTGGTTTTCATGAAAGTTTTCCTATCTACTCAGGCGGTCTGGGTATACTGGCTGGCGATCATTGCAAGGCGGCGAGCGATCTGGTCATCCCCTTCGTAGCCATAGGTCTGCTTTACCGCAAGGGATACTTTACTCAGATTATTGACAAATACGGCAATCAGCTGGCCGATTACCCAACGATTCGTTTTGATGATTTGCCTATCACGCCGGTGCGCGACGGTCATGGCAAAGAGGTCTATATCAAGATTGAACTATCCGGGCGCGAGGTTCAGCTCAAGGCCTGGCAGGCAAAGGCCGGTCACATCAGGCTTTATCTTCTAGACAGTGACCTGGCGGAGAATCAAGAGCAGGATAGGTCGATCACCTATCAGCTTTACGGAGGGGACAACACGACCCGTATTCAGCAAGAGATCGTGCTCGGGATTGGTGGGGTGCGGCTGTTGCGCAGATTGGATCTCAAACCGACAGTCTGGCATATCAATGAGGGACATGCAGCGTTTCAGATCCTTGAGCGTTGCCGGGAGGCCGTCTCGAAGGGATTAAATTTCGATGCCGCTATAGAATTGATTGCCTCGGGAACCGTATTTACCACCCATACCCCCGTTTCCGCCGGACACGATATCTTTGATAAGGCGCTTTTCTTGAGTTTTTTCCACAACTTTTCGGAAAACTTAGGCATTGGTAAAGAACAATTGTTCAGCCTCGGCAATTCACCTGGTAATGAAGGCAGTTTCAATATGACTGCCTTGGCCTTGCGCGGATCACGGTTTCACAATGGAGTGAGCCGTATCCATGGTGGAGTGGCCTCGAAGATGGAATCCTATGTGTGGCCGCA
>JBDLIZ010000228.1:0-7878 GCA_039714615.1 Pseudomonadota bacterium
AAATAAATGCTCAATAAAGGAAGGCGATGTATTTATTACTAGAACCAGCGAAACCTTTGAGGAGTTGGGAATCACATGTGTCTCTCTTAAGGACTACCAAGATGCTGCTTTCAATGGGTTTACAAAGAGATTAAGACCGAATAATAAGGTTGAGATTGATTCGGAATTCTCGAGCTTTTACTTTAAGAGCCTATATTTTCGCCGACAGGTATCAAGTCTGACTACAATGACGACTCGGGCAAGTCTTAATAATGAGATGCTCGAAAAGCTAACTATTATTTTGCCTCCAATCGATAAACAAAAGGAAATTGCGAAGATCCTTGTTGATTGCCACAACAAAATCGCCCTCAACCGCAAAATCAACCAAACCCTCGAATACATCGCCCAAGCCATCTTCAAATCCTGGTTTGTCGACTTCGAACCCGTCAAAGCCAAAATCCAAGCCAAACAAAATAGGCGGGCACGCCAGGATGGCGAGCGCAGCGGGAGTCAAAGAAAGACACCCAATGTGCCTTCCGACTCGACCTGGCCTGAAGCGCAGGCAGGAGCCGGAGCGGAAGCAGACCCCGAACGCGCCGCCATGTGCGCCATCAGCGGCAAGACCGACGCCGAACTCGACGCCTTCTTAGAAGCCAGCACGCCCGAACAATGCCAACAACTCACCGCTACCGCCGCGCTGTTCCCCGACGAACTTGAAGATTCTGGCCTTGGGTTGATTCCGAAGGGGTGGGATATCAAACCACTTGATGTTATCGCCAACTATCAGAACGGCTTGGCTCTTCAAAAATTTCGACCAGAAGATGAAAACGACTATCTACCGGTAGTCAAAATAGCTCAGCTTAAAAAAGGGTTTGCAGGTGGCGAAGAAAAGGCATCACCAAATATAAAGACAGAATGTATTATCGATGATGGTGATGTGGTTTTTTCGTGGTCTGGATCATTGACGGTGGACCTTTGGTGCGGAGGAAGAGCAGCACTAAATCAGCATTTGTTCAAAGTCACCTCAGACCAGTACCCAAGGTGGTTTTATCTCTTCTGGACTAAATATCATCTGGTGAGATTCCAGCAGATCGCTGCTGATAAAGCAGTTACGATGGGGCATATAAAGCGTAGTCATCTCAAAGAAGCATTATGTTTTGTTCCAAACAAGGAGCTTTTCAGGCACGATTTGATAGACAAACTGGTATCTAAGCAAATTGCAACACGACTTGAGTGCGTAACGTTGGAGAGTCTTCGGGATTTTCTCCTCCCAAAACTCCTCTCCGGCGAAATCACCCTCGATAGCGCCCAATCAAAAACAGAGGCAGTCGCATGAAATTCGAGGTCTACTGCGACGAGAGTCGACCCGATCTTTTGTGTTCACAACATCCGACAGCGCGGTACATGGTCATTGGTGGACTTTGGTTGCCCACTGAAGATCGAATTCGAATGAAACATGATATTCATGCGTTGCGCAACAAGCATCGAATCGGTGGCGAATTCAAGTGGCAAAAAGTCTCCCCCTCGCGTCTGGATTTTTATCGGGATATGGCTGACTGGTTTGTTGTAATGGGTGATCAGTTGCGTTTTCGCTGTATTGCGGTTGAACATGAAAAAGTCGACTTATTACATTTCCATGGAAATGATCAAGAATTGGGATTCTACAAGTTCTATTATCAGATGCTTCATCACTGGATTCTGGACTTCAATGAGTATGCAGTATTTTGTGATTTCAAGAGTAATCGGGTCAGGACACGCTTACACGAACTAGCCCGTTGCCTTGAATACTCCAACCTGTCCTCGAAGGTCGTCAATGTTCAGGCAATCCGTTCCAGGGAATCGGTTTTGATGCAGGCAGCCGATGTGCTGACAGGGGTGGCGGCAGCCCGGCTCAATAATAATCTGAAAGCAGGCGGCGCCAAGTGGGAGCTAGTGACACATCTTGAACAGGCGCTGGGAAAGTCTATTCAGGCAACATATCGTGATGAACAGAAATTCAATGTGTTTTTAATCGATTTGGCCGGGGGATGGTGAGTTGGCCTATCCGCCACTGGTGCATTATGCAACCGAGCAGGAATATCGCGTGCATTTTGAACGAGTCTATTGTCGAGGACCAATACAGACATTTGATGGAATTACAGTGCGGTTCCGCAAGGACCAATTTTATCATTGTTTTTTCGAATCAGTTAATACGAAGGACGATACATTTTCACCTCGCCGGGCAGAGCGAATCAACTGGATCAAGGCTGCGTTACAAGATCAAAATGCAGAGTTGCGATTGGGATGGGATAACAGGAAGAAGCGTCCTGCAAATGATCGGCGTGTGGCCATAGTCGTAGGAAATTATGTCGTCATTATCCGGATATACAGGAGAAAAAGTGCAGAGTTTATCACCACGTTCGTGGCAGGGCAGCGAACAATCAATCAGATACGGACGAATCCGCTATGGACATAAAAAAACCGCTGATTCGCCAGGCGGGCTCAGCGGTCAGGCCTTTATGGGTTCTGCTGCCACTGGCAGAGAACTCACGTAATCATAGCATAATGCTACATTAAAGACACAGATTGTGTATCGGAAATGATTGTGCGATCTTTAGCCTGAATTCTGCTTTCTGTGAAGTATATCTTGAAAAAACTGTAGGTTGCGTGTTGTGTGGCTGTGTAAAATTGAGTGTATAAACTTGAGTGATTAACGAAGACCAACTCGAACATCTCTGTCTCGACTGGTTCCGTGAAGGCGGTTTCGAGTATATCTATGGTCCAGATATCGCCCATGACGGCGATACACCCGAGCGCATCGATTACCGCCAGGCCGTACTAACCGGTCGCTTATTGGATTCAATAAGTCGTATCAATCCCCAAACCCCACAGCCCGCCCTCGAAGAAGCCGCCCATATTGTCGCCAAACCCGATCATCCCTCACTGATTCAAAACAACCGCGCTTTTCATCGACTGCTGACAGCTGGCGTCAAAGTCCAGTTCAGCAAAAGCGATGAGAAAAAAACTGACCACGTCCAGCTCATCGATTTCCAGAACCCCGACAACAACCAGTTCCTGGTAGTTAATCAGTTCACCGTTCAAGGTACCAAGATGAACCGCCGCCCGGATGTGGTGGTGTTTATCAACGGCCTGCCGATGGCGGTGATCGAGCTGAAGAACCCGGCGGATGAAAACGCGGATGTGTGGGATGCCCACAACCAATTACAAACCTATAAAGAAGAGATTCCGGATCTGTTCGTCTTCAGTGAGGCCCTTGTGGTTTCGGATGGCATTACCGCACGTATCGGATCGCTGACCGCCAATAAAGAGCGCTTCATGCCGTGGCGCACCCTCAAGAACGAGAACGACAAGCCACTGCTGGAGTATGAGCTGGAAAAGGTGGTGCGGGGTTTCTTTGATCGGGAATTGTTCCTGGATTACATCCGCTATTTTGTCCTGTTCGAGCAGGATGGCGATGAGGTGATCAAGAAGATCGCGGGTTATCACCAGTTTCATGCCGTGCGTGAGGCGGTGAGGGTAACGGTGATTGCTTCTCAGTCACCCGAGAAATGGCAGGCCGAGGATCGTGCAACCTATGGAAAGGAGGTGGTGCCCGGTTCTCGTAAGGCAGGGGTGGTGTGGCATACCCAGGGATCGGGTAAGAGTATCTCCATGGCTTGTTATGCAGGCAAGCTGTTGCAACAACCAGAGATGAATAATCCCACCCTGGTGGTGGTGACCGATCGAATGGATCTGGACAGTCAGCTATTCCAGACCTTTTCCGCTGCCAAGGACTTTTTGAAACAGTCGCCGCAGCAGGCAGACAGCCGGGAGGAATTGCGGGATCTGTTGCTGGCGCGGCAGTCCGGCGGGATCATCTTTACCACGGTACAAAAGTTTTCCTTGCTGGCAGAAGAAGAAAACCACCCCGTATTGAGTCAACGCAGCAATATCGTGGTGATCTCCGACGAAGCCCACCGCAGCCAGTATGGCCTGAAGGCGGTGCTGGATCAGAAGACGGGCAAGTATAAGTTCGGCTATGCCAAACACATGCGCGATGCCTTGCCCAATGCCTCTTTCATTGGTTTTACCGGTACGCCCATCGCCATGGAAGACAAGGACACCCGTGCGGTGTTTGGCGATTACGTCAGTATTTACGACATTCAGGATGCGGTGGACGACGGTGCGACAGTACCCATCTACTACGAAAGCCGTCTTGCCAAACTCGATATCAACCAGGCTGAGATCGAGCAGCTCAATGAAGAGGTGGAAGAGGTCGTCGAGGACGAGGAGGATATCGTCACCCGCGAGCGCACCAAGGGGAAATGGGCGGCGCTGGAAAAACTGGTGGGTGCCAAGGCGCGTATTCAGGAAGTGGCCGAGGATTTGGTCAGCCATTTCGAGACCCGTACTTCGACCATGGCGGGTAAGGCCATGGTGGTGTGCATGAGCCGGGATATCTGCGCACAGATGTTCAAGGCCATTACCGACCTGCGCCCGGAATGGGCGGGGTCGACGATTACCAAAGAGAAGGGCAATAGTGATGGCGCGGGCTACTATAGCCCGACCGATGGCGCGGTACGTGTAATCATGACCGGGAGCGCATCAGATAAGAAGGCCTTACAACCTCATCTGTACAGCAAGGCCCAGAAAAAGGACCTTGAAAAACGCTTCAAAGATCCGGCTGCCCCCCTGAAACTCGTCATTGTCCGCGATATGTGGCTCACAGGTTTCGATGCCCCCTGTGTGCATACCATGTATGTGGACAAGCCCATGCGTGGGCATAACCTGATGCAGGCCATCGCCCGCGTGAACCGGGTGTTCAAGGACAAACCCGGTGGCCTGGTGGTGGACTACATCGGTATCGGCAATGAATTGAAGCATGCGCTGAAGACCTATACCGAGGCCAAAGGCAGGGGCAATCCCATCAACCGGGCCGAGGAAGCCTTCGCAGTGCTGCTGGAGAAGCTGGATGTAGTGCGGAGCATGTTCGCAGCCCAGGGAAGTGCGAGTGTCACAGGAGGCAGGACGCCGGGAGCGACCCAGGGCTTTGACTATAGCGCGTATGAAACCAAGGCCACGGCGTTGCTGGTGCCCGCTGCCAACCATGTTCTCGGACTTGAGGACGGGAAGAAGCGGTTTCTCGATAACGTACTTGCGATTACCAAGGCATTTTCGCTCTGCGGCACATTGGACGAAGCCAAAGAACTACGCAAGGAAATCGCCTTCTTCTCAGCGATCAAATCCGCCATCATCAAATCTACCACGGTAGATAAAAAACGTACCGAAGAAGAAAAGGACTCGGCCCTGAAGCAGATACTGGACAATGCTATCGTGGCGGAAGGCGTGACGGATATCTTCGATCTGGCCGGTCTGGATAAGCCGAATATCGGACTGCTTTCCGATGAGTTTTTGGAGGAGTTGCGGCACCTTCCCAGCAAGAACCTTGCAGTGGAGCTTCTGGAGAAACTTCTGCGGGACGAAGTGCGTTCTCGCACCCGTAACAATGTGGTTCAGGAAAAGAAATACGGCGATCGACTCCTGGATACCCTGCGAAAGTCTCATAACCGAGCGATTGAGACGGCCCAGGTCATTGAAGAACTCATCAACATGGCGAAGGATTTCCAGGAAGCAATGAAGAGGGAGCAGGCTCTAGGTCTTAATCCCGACGAACTCGCTTTCTACGATGCCTTGGCAAACAACGAGAGCGCCGTCCGCGAACTGGGTGATGACATACTCAAGAAAATTGCTCACGAACTGACAGAAAAGCTGCGTAGAAGTACGACTGTTGACTGGCAGGTGCGGGATAGTGTGAGAGCAAGGCTTCGGAATTTAGTTCGTATTACGCTGCGAAGGTATAAATACCCACCAGATAAGCAGGCTGAAGCAATCGATCTTATTATGCGCCAGGCAGAGGTGTTATCCAACGAGTGGTCGGCAGAACCGGCCTAGGAGGCTGAACACAAAGGGGGGAAATTTTGGATATAGACAAGACTCATTATACTAGGTTACCGCACCAACGCTCAACTCTACCGAGTTTGATAATGTGTAATATGAGTTTTCGGGGAGCACAGGTTTCAATCTCACCACAGGCCTCATCATAATGCTTTTCCTCATCTGGCAAACCACGAAAGTGACAATGTAAGATAGGATATCATCAACCACAATAGACCTTTTGCAAAAAAGAACACAAATGCGGCGATACCCGCTTTCCGTAGCTTGGCTGTCCAATCGGAGTGGGGCGTGAAACTTTGTGCTGTTATGTTCGACATTTTCGTGATCCTTTATAAGATTAAAGAAGGGCGCAAACAGGTTTTCGCGCCCCTCTTCGGTTGTTAGGAATGCTACCTAAATAACTTCCCCAACTGACTTGCCTTATCGTCCGTCTTCGGCGTTGCGACAACAGTTACATAGCTAGGCTATGCGCCTGTTATCGCGCCTTGAATACAAACGATCATCCGGCGCCAGTTAGGGAAGTTATTTCGTTCGCATTCCTTATGCAACGGAGTCGGAATGGCGAATCCCGGTTTGGCGCGAAACAGATGGAATAATCATCGGCACTTGTTGTTGATAAGCACGATACCGCCCACCAAAGTCATCTGTCAGGTTGCGCTCTTCCAATCGTATCGCCGCTAAAATGTACACAGTGGTTACCACGGCAAAAAGCAAGTGTGTCACTGTCATCGCAGGTGTTGCCCAGAATGCCAGGAGAAAGCCAAGATAAAGGGGGTGCCGTACCAGTTTATAGGGCCCCGGAGCAACAAACTGTGGCGATGGAATCGGTTTTCTGCGCAAGAAAAACCACACTTGCTGCAGGCCAAATAAATCAAAATGATTGATCAGGAACGTCGAGACCAGAACCAGCCCCCAACCAAAGGCGAACAGTCCGTATAGAACGATCTGGCCGATGGTGTTTTCGACTTCCCAGATTTGACCACCCATCGGTTGCCAGAAAACAAACAATGCGGCCAGCGCAAGACTGGAAAAAAGTACGTAGGTGCTTCGCTCTACGGGTTGTGGCACAAAACGCATCCACCACCGCTTGAAAGTTGGCCTTGCCATCACGCTGTGCTGAATGGCGAATACTCCTAGGAGTCCGAAGTTGATCAGCATCGCGTCGACCAGTGGCAATGTCGGTATTGCATCAAGTGACTTTGGAACAAGTAAATTTCCGACAAATCCGATGGCGTAAAGAAATGTCGTAAGAAATATCGCATAGCAAATGATGCCGTATGTGAAAAAGGAAATACGTTTCATATTCGTGTCCTCAACTGTAGAATCGTTGAAGGAAATAGACTATTTACATGTGTCGACTTCAGGCATCAGCCACCCATTCTGAGAAATGCGCGGTCAAATTGCCTGGTAAACGCCTCGGCTTCCTCAGGCGTATATCGATTGAACTCGATTTGAACTGCCAGCACCGGCAACGTCAGAGATCCGATATACCGTGCCGATTTTTGCTCACACTTGATTACCACGGAGTTCGTCTTGTTAAGCAACACGAAACGCGGCGAGCTGGAGTAGTCAGCCAAGAAGGGCTTGCTCATTGCTTTTGGCAAGGTATCGGCGAATTGTTCCATGGTCAGACTCATCTCCTTGGAAATTGCCCGCGCAGTTTCCTTGCGACAGGGCGGTTCTTCGCTAAAACGATGATTATGGGTGGCGGTGTGCGACATGTCGGTTTCTCCTGTCTGTGGTTGTGGATGTTGTTGATATTTCCTTTTCTCGTGAAAAGGTGAAAATAGCTTATTGCAGACTGGCTCGGTAAACTTGAACCAAGTCTGAACAGAACATGGAGATATTGTGGATTTTTAATTACTGACACACTCTGGGTGACAGTAAGGGGCGAGAGCGGTTGGCTGGACGAGTCGCCAGATCAAATACAACTTACCAAAGCAAGTCGACGCGATGATCTACACA
>JBDLIZ010000229.1:0-7781 GCA_039714615.1 Pseudomonadota bacterium
CCATCCCTGGGGTTCGCCCTAAAAGGGCCAGCCAAGCTGTTCAAAATCGTTCCCGACGATTTTGTGGACAGCCTCTGGCTGCTCAACGAGGGCCAACCAAGGATGGTTGGCATCAAACGATCGACAAATCCGTCTCAGACCGTCTGTCCCTCGCTACGATCGCCTAAGTCCAACAGGCTCCTAGAGGGGGCCACATCCTCTGCGATTAGATCTGTTGCCCACCGGTATGTGGCATACGATCTTCCACAACGCGAAATTAGAGCAGGCTTGAAGAATGAAGCAATTACCCATATATTAGCCAAATCTAATACTTAAAGTAACCTAGGAAGGTGCCACAGTGAACGATTCTCCTTTTATTTTCAGTGTGACACAGGAAGACTTTGCTCAGCGGGTTCTCGAAAACTCTAGGCGCGTCCCTGTGATAGTGGATTTCTGGGCCGATTGGTGTGGACCCTGTCACATGCTGATGCCCATACTGACGAAGTTGGCGCAAGAATATCGGGGACAATTCCTGCTTGCCAAAGTCAATTCTGATGAACAACAGGCTCTCGCATCACAGTACGGTGTCCGCAGCCTGCCTACGGTCAAGTTTTTTAAGAACGGTGATGTCGTGGATGAATTCATGGGTGTACAACAAGAATCCGCTATCCGCCAGCTCCTGGAGCGCCATATCGAACGGGAATCCGATAAAATTAGACTACAAGCAGAACAGGCCTTGGAGGCGAATGATACTGAAAAGGCGCATCTGCTCTTGCAGCAAGCCACAGCTTTGGACCCGATGAATTCCATGGTAAAGATCGCCATGGCTCGACTGCTGATGCAGACCGGTGAATCCGAACGAGCGGAGATCCTACTTGATGATCTACAGGGAGAAGACAGAGAAAAACCCGAGGTCAAGTCTCTTAAGGCGCGCCTGGCATTCGCACGGATCGCTGCAGAGACACCAGATAACCTCATTCTCGAATCTACATTATCATTAGAACCTGACAACCTGAGAGTCCGATATCAGTTAAGCGCACAGAAGATCATCAGTGGTGATTACGAAGCCGCCATGGATCACCTGTTCGAAATTATGCGAAGAGACCGCGAATTTGAAAACGACGCAGGACGTAAGGGCCTTTTATCGGTGTTCGAAATCCTTGGTGACAAGGATAAGCTTGTGCCCCGCTATCGATCCAAGATGTTCAATATCTTGCATTGAACTACGGGTGTAGAGAGCTAGGATTCCGCCCCGGAATACGAACGAAATAAATTGACCAACTAACTGGCACCGAATACAGCTGATAAGGCAAGTCAGAGGGGAGAGTTATCTCGGGAACATTCCTAATCTCATGCCGCATCATTTCCATGTAGAGGTAGAAAATGCTCTCGTAAAAACTCGCCAAAGTACTTGCATGCATCGGTCACGGTAAACAGTCCGGCAAGTCTGCCATCCTTTGTGACAAGTGCCGATCCGATGTGATTATTGGCCATATGCAATAATACATTGTCGAGGGGTTCGGTAAGCTCAACCATATAAATTTTCTCAATAAAGACATCCTTGACTAAAATCGCATCTTGAGACTGACCGTCGGTTTCTGGCCCCAGGATTAATTTGATATCCCGGTCCGTGAGCATACCAACAAGCCTATGATCATCCATCACCGGCAAATGGCGAATAGCACGATCACTCATCACCTGTTTTGCCTGACGTAGGGTTGAAGTAAGCCCGACAAAATAGGGAAAAGGAGTCATCACTGATTTTATTTGCGGGATATGTTTCATCTTGATTAGCTGCGAATCGAATTGATTTTACCTGTCATGCTTAAACATGGTTAAATGTAAGATTATATACCGTTGAGAATTGATACAGGAGAGGAAGTTTCCCGGAGAGAGCAATTATCTACTTCCACGGTTCTCCAAAGCACGGACATATGTGCACAGACTATTGATAGCATATAATTCTATTTATCTCTTCCCATTCCCGGTTGAACCTGATAAGGAGCATGAAGTGACCTACAAAACAAGGCTAAATCCCAAGTTACGCAGTTTATTTGGTACGCTCCTGTTGTTTTCCACCATTTTCTTAGCTTCCTGCCAGACATTGTTTGCCACCTAGATCCTGCAAGTGATCGTGCTTACAGAGCGCAAGATATTGATTCATAGAGTGAATTTGAGACCGAGCGGAGAAGTGGCACAGGGAAGCGCCGTTAACGGACCTAAGGATGGAATCCTTATTGTGATTCACGAGAGAGCAAATATCGCTATACGGATCAAGAGCTTGTGCTATGTGACTGCGATCACTTGCAGGATCTAGGTGCCATATAAACCCATTCAATCCAGCTACCTAAACGGACCATCAATGGCGCAGCGCTTTCAAAAAGCTCTAAAAGGCAGAACGTTCTCCACAGGCGCATGGCTGCTTTTTTTGCTGCCTCTGCCTCTAATACCTGCAGCAATCTTCTCCCTTATTAGTGGCAACCTACTTCATCTCTCGGTCAGCCTGGGCGCCTATGCCGCCTACCTCTACTCCGCCCTGCTCACCCGCCAGGCACTTAAAGCCGAAGCCAGATACGCACAACGTAAATTTGCCCGCAGACCATCGCTACTCGGTAAAAGAACGGCCGGGATCATCACCTCATTGAGCACTGCTGCATTGGCCTATCTCGGCGCCGATCAGAGTTTGATTTTATCGATCGTCTATGGCCTGCTTTGCGCCTTGGGATTTGATTTTGCCTATGGATTTGGAACCCTACACACACCCATCGTGAAAAATCATTTTAAGGCCGACGACCCAGAGATCGCCGATATCCTCGAACAGGCGGAGGCGAAAATCGTCGCCATCGAGTATGCCGCCGATGAGCTCAATTCAGTGGAGCTGATAGATCGGTTAAAACGCATCACCACCAAGGCCCGCGAAATATTGTACTTCGTTGCAAATGACCCCAGAGAGCTCAGAAGAGCACGCAAATTCATGCATGTCTACCTCGATGGTGCACAAAGGGTCTCGCAGGGTTATGCCCGCACCCATCGTCAGATCCGTTCCGGCGAATTGGACGAAAACTTTCGTCGAGTACTGATCACCATAGAGAAAGTCTTTATCGAACAGCAAAGCAAATTACTGGAACACGATGTCCAGGATCTCGATGTACAGATCGAGGTATTGAAGACTCAGCTGGAAAATGAAGGTGTGATATGAAACGTCAGTTCAGAAGTTGTCACAAACCTTCACGAGTGAAATTTGGATCGTGGGGCCTCGAGCGTCTGACAGAATCCGGCTGTTCCAGTAAGTCGGAAAATTGCTCTCCAGATCATGTTAACACTCGAACCGACTCGCCGAGTCGTCCAACAGATAAGGCAATGGCTGCAACACTAACCGACGGAGAATAACCGATGGGATTATGGGACAAAATAAAAGGCGAGTTCGTTGATGTCATCGAGTGGGTTGATGACAGCACGGATACTATGGTCTATCGCTTCGAACGCTACGGAAACGAAATCAAATACGGTGCCATGTTGACCGTCCGAGAGACCCAGGTAGCGATCTTGGTCAACGAAGGACGGTTGGCCGACATTTTTGAACCTGGTCTTTACCAACTAGAAACCAATAACATCCCTATTCTTTCTACTTTGCAGGGTTGGCCCCATGGATTTCAGAGCCCGTTTAAGGCCGAGATATATTTCTTCAATACTCGCCGCTTCACCGATCTTAAATGGGGTACCAAAAAACCGTTGACTTTACGCGACCGGGAGTTTGGACCCGTACGTTTGCGCGCCTTCGGTACCTATTGTCTACGCATCAGCGAACCCAAGACGTTTTTGCGCGAAATCGTCGGCACAGATGGACACTTCACCACTGAAGAGATCACCGACCAGTTACGCAATCTAATCGTATCGCGTTTCGCCAGTATTCTTGGCGATTCTGGGATTCCCGTCTTGGATCTTGCTGCCAATTATAATCAGCTTAGTGCTTTCGTTAGCCAGCAAATCGCCCCTGAATTTGGGGTCTATGGACTGGAACTGACTAAAATGCTAGTAGAAAACATATCTCTGCCTACGGCAGTGGAAGAGGTCTTGGATCGGCGCACCAGCATGGGTATTATCGGCGACCTGAACGATTATACTCAGTTTCAGTCTGCTGAAGCCATGCGTGCTGCGGCCGATAATCCCGCCGGGGGAGCGTCTGAAGGCATCGGCATGGGTATGGGATTCGCCATGGGGCAACACATCAGCCGCCAGTTGTCCGACCCCAGCCAGCAGGGGGCTTCAAACACGACTTCACCCACCCATCCTAGGCCAACAACACCGCCTCCCCTGCCTCAGAGTGTGGAATTCTATCTGGCCCAAAAGGGCCAACAAACTGGACCCTTCTCTACGGAAGCCGTCACTCACAAAATTCAAGCTGGCGAAGTAGCAAAGGATACCCTAGTTTGGTCTCAAGGTATGGCTAATTGGACCCCAGCCGGGCAGGTCGATGCATTATCGTACCTATTTTCAACAACACCACCTCCCCTGCCACCGACATAGACCCCATGTAGCGCATCTCGGATCATTGGGACAGGCGGTTACTATTAACGCCGACCAGTAGAGTAAGAGGCCATTCTATTTTTCTCTCTTTGTCAATCTCTCCCGCTTTATCGACAGCCATTCTGAGAAGGGAAATGGCATCTGATCAGTCTCTTTTTTTCTTGATTCTCACAATGGTTAGGATCATGAAAATCTTCCCACCGAATGATGGTATGGCAACTGACGCCTTATCAACTGCAATGCACCACTTGTCGAAACAACATTTACTACTCTCTACCCTTTCTATAGTCTGAATATCCAGACGGAAATGGAATGTAGCCGTCGCCATGACAAATTCAGGATGAAAACACACACCTCCACCCGAAAATTTCGGTCTAGACTACAACCGAATCCGGCACCTCCCGTTAGGAGTGCAGACGGAATAAGTTAGCCAACTGGCGCCAAACGATAGTTCGCATTCAAGGCGCGACAACAGACGCATAGCCCTACTCTATGTCACTGACGTCGCTACGCCGGATACGGGCGATTAAGGCCGGCTAGAGGGGTAAGTTATTTCAGCAGCATTCCTTACTTCCTGAAGATTATCTGCGACGAATATGTGTAATTTCCAAGGTCTAATCATGTTAACTGACTTGGGGTATCACAGACAGAGCATCCAACTCATCATTGTATTTCAATTCGGGCATTGATAATAGCAATCCCTCCGAATGGAGGGTTACGCAGAATCTCCGGTCTAAAGGGATTCAAACCCTAAGATAGCGGAATAGCCAAAGACTCATCGCCTGAACGCTTAACAGCGTTTTATAGTGCAATCAATAACCATGCACTAGCTCAAAAGAGTCTTTGCTAAAAATAGCGCTATACCTCCTCCCTTATCGATCCCAAAATTTGAATTTACAGTTTCCCTGTGCTGCTTAAAGAACAGAACAAACATAATCGTTATTTAAAAACTCTTAATATCTAACACTAACGGTAAAAATAAACATTACCCATTTGCTTCATAAAATTTTTTAAAAGGAGAAACACAAATGTAGCAATATCGAAATAATATGCATCTGATCAAATCTCGATAAATTAAATCGAGTACTGATAATGGCAACCTAATCGAAAGGTTGGGAACGCAAAGTCTCCGGTCTAAGGGGAATCAAGCCCTATGATAGCGGGACTGCCAAAGACTCATCAGTTCCCGAACGTTTCAGAAAACGAACGCGGGACTGGTCACCAGCCTTTAACTACGGTGGTAGAGCCTTTGCTGCGGTTTATATCTTTGCCCTCTTATCGGTTTTCTCTGTTTCAACGGAAGAACGGGAGACCGAATAATGAAGTTATCACACCATCCCAGATACGCGAATTATAACGGAACTAGACACCTCGCGTCTGACACAAAGCATCGAATCACTACTAATCAAGCGCTAAACCATACATCCAAGAAGCATATACTTAGTAGACTCCTACTATCGTCTGTCGCGGGAGTAGCGCTCTCTGTTTCATCCCTTCATGCGGCCGAAACCTATTGGCCTGGTACAGAACGTAGATTCGCTCCAAGCATTTGGGTTGAGGGGTTTAAGGAAACCATGTCTGTCAGCCAAATGAATACTCTTTGGGAAAAATGGGCTGGTCCCTATTACTCCGACTGGATCGACCCCAGCCGGGGGGAGAAGATGGGCATGTGGTTTCATACCACAGATTTAAAAATATTCTATGTTGACAGTAATCGCAGACCGGCCAACCCAAAAGACCCAAACGATCCCAATTACGACTGGGGGTTCATTAAAAGGGCGATAGAATCTGTCGCCGTTAAGCGAGATGGAGCAACAATAAACATCAGACTCGACCTAGAAGGGAGTGGGGCGTTCCCAAACTGGTTTGAAGGCGCAGGCTACACAATAGTGCCACCGGGAAAACACAAGGACATTATTGACTGGGGCAACCCGCAGGCCGTCCAAGAGATGAAGGATTTTATTACCGCGTTTGCAAAGAAATATAACGGCAACAAACATATATACACCATTGCCGTACCGGAGCAGAGCGGTTCTGGTCGGTCATCTACCGCAACAAAGGTTGATTTCTTCAAGCATATTGCTAAAAAGTTTGATCGGGTGATGTTGGCGGTTTTTCAAAACTCAGGTACGTGGGATGCGCTAAAGGGCATCCCCGGCATAGGCAGAGGCGTCGCCGACGCAAAACCATTCGTTGGAAGTTGTGGTTCTTCCGGGCGTAACTATGGCGATGGCGGCAAACCACTTTGCGATTGCGAATCAGGCGGCATGTGGGGCATCTCACAACATAATACATCCGTAGCGGGTGTCCCCTCTTGTTCCGGCATAGACACATTTACCATCGTAAGCGCCGAACCTAATGGCTTTAAGATTGTTGGAGACAGCGGCTCCACACCGAATCCGTTTGGTCAACGACTCCCTTTTTCCGGCGAGCAGCTACCTGAATCCAACATTACCCCTGCGATCTATGCCTGGTATCACGGCTACAAGCCCAGAGGAAACAGGAAATCCTCAGGCCTGGGCTTTATTGGCGCAGAAGATCCGGCAGGGATAAACCCGGCACACGTTATAATTTTATCCCGTGGCACTAAGGGTGCAAAGCCTGCCGATTGGGACCGTGGCTTCTCTACCTTCGGTAAGGCGGGTACTAACTCCATTCTATGGCCTCCTGCAAATTTTTCACCATCTTCCGAGCCGAAAACTGAGCCGGAAACTGAGCCGAAAACTGAGCCGAAAACTGAGCCGAATGTAGACTTCGGTACACCTGCCAATCTCAAGGCTGTGTACGTATCCAGCGATCAAATCGATCTACAGTGGGCCGATGTCGAGGGGGAAACCACATATGCCCTGATCTGTAGATCAGGGGGTGTCAGGGTATTTAGGTTAGTCCTCGATGCCAATGCCAATGGTTACTCTCATTTCGGCCTGTCGCCAGAGACCACTTACACCTACAGGATCCGAGCCAATCGGCCCGCAGAGCAAGGCGGCAATTCCGAGTGGAGCGAGTGGATCAGGGTGACCACTACTGCATCCGTAATCGTCGATCCAGTCAATCAACCTCCGGTAGCTACCGCGGGAGGCGACCAGACCATCACTGCTCCAGCAATTGCCAGTCTCCAGGGTGAGGTGAGCGACGATGGCCTGCCCTCCGGCACGCTAAGCACCGAGTGGAGTGTCGTCAGTGGGCCGGGTGCGGTGACCTTCACCGACCCCAGCGCGGCGCAAACCACGGTGTCCTTTTCTGATCTAGGCCAATATGTACTACGTCTGAGCATC
>JBDLIZ010000230.1:0-7762 GCA_039714615.1 Pseudomonadota bacterium
AACTCCCCCCATACACCTGATTGATCTCATCGCCTCAAGCAATATAGTATAGGCTAATCAATCTCTTAATATGGAAATCAGACTGAACCAGTGCCGAACATCCATTAAGACACATAAATTTCTATCTGATCAAGAATTGCCTCGGTCTGATGCCCAGGAGGAAAAGGGATAACAGGTACACGAGCGCAGCTGCGCAGATCAGTCCTGCCAATAGCAATCCCCGTTGCATTATGCCCCATTGATCCCAAATGCTTAACGCAGGTGTCAGCAACACCAGGATGAGCGTTAACAATACCGTTGCTATTAATATCTGACGGATGAATTTCGACCAACCCAGTTGCAGTGTATAAATATTTTTTCTTAACAAATGCCGCAGTAACAGGCCGGCGTTGACAAAGGCGGAGGCGGCGGTGGCGAGGGCCAATCCAGTGTGTGGTCCTGGAAATCCAAAATAGACCCAGGGCACGACCAAGATGACGTTCAATGCCATGTTGACCAGCATCGCAATGATACCGATGCGTACCGGCGTTTTGGTATCCTGGCGGGAATAAAATCCAGGGGCCAGGACCTTGATCATAATAAATGCCGGTAGTCCGCAGGCATAGGCCATCAGGCTCATTGAGGCCATTTGGGAATCGGTATAACTGAATTCGCGGTATTGGATCAGTGTGACCAAGATGGGTCCAGCCAGTAGAATAAGCCCCATCATCGCCGGCACGGTGACCAGCAGCGCCAGTCGCATTGCCCAATCCAGGGTATGGCTGAATTTCTCGGCGTGGTTGCGGGCATGCTGCCGAGACAGCCGCGGTAGAATTACCGTGGCGATGGCGATGCCAAACAATGCCAGGGGCAATTCAACAAATCGGTCCGAAAAATAGAGCCAGGAGATACTGCCCGTGGTTAAAAATGAGGCGATCAAGGTATCGAACAATAGATTGATCTGCACCACCGAGGTACCGAAAAGCGCGGGGATCATCAAGCGCAGGACACGACGCACACCCTTATGAGCAGCCCTGAATCGTGGACGGGGCAGTAGCCCCAGGCGGTAAAGAGACGGCAACTGAAAGCCCAGTTGCACTACACCCGCGATGAATACCCCCACCGCCAAGGCAGTAATGGGTGGGTCCATATGGGGTGCCAGCCAGAGGGTTGCGCCGATCAGGGAAAAATTAAGTAGTACCGGAGTGACCGCCGGCACGGCAAACTTTCCCATGGCGTTCAGGATCCCGCCGGCCATTGCTGTCAGAGAGATGAACAGCAAGTACGGAAAGGTGAGGCGCAGCATGTATACAGTAAGGTCGAAACGCGAATTCTCACCGATAAAACCGGGTGCAAAAACCGCGATGAGCAATGGGGCGGCAAGGATTCCAAGTGCCGTGAGGGCCACCAAGACCATCCCCAGGGAGCCGGTGACATGATCCACCAGGTCTTTTAACTCGGTTGTCCCCCGTTGTTCTTTGATTTCAGAGAATACGGGCACGAAGGCCTGGGAAAATGCACCTTCGGCAAATAGACGGCGCAGAAAGTTGGGTATCCGAAAGGCGACGAAAAAGGCATCTGTTGCGCCGCTGGCACCGAAGAATATGGCAATGACCACATCTCGCAGATACCCAAAGATCCTCGAGATTAGGGTCATACCACCTACTGTGGCCGTGGATTTAAGGACTTTACTCAGAGTGGTTTCTCGGAAGGATCAAGTTTGGCTGGAGCGAAGATACAGGTTTTGCTGTTGGGTACGCAATGATTATACTTGCGACAAATATTTTTTTAGGATGAATAGCCCATTCTCTTATGCTGAGTAACAGGGCCCTAAAATGAGTACGATGACATATTGACTTTTACTCGAAAAAAAAGCATATTGCACGCCCTTTCCCTATTACAGCTTCTCAGGAGTACACTTTTGGCCAATATTGCTTCAGCTAGAAAGCGTGCCCGTCAGGCGGAGAAACGTCGTCGGCACAATGCCAGCTTAAGATCACGGTTTCGGACTTATACCAAAAGTGTGATACAGGCCATCGAAAAGGGCGATAAGAGCGAGGCCGAGGCTGCCTATCGAGCAGCAGTACCCATCATTGATACCACGGTAACGAAAGGACTGATTCACAAGAACATGGCAGCCCGCCATAAAAGTCAGTTCGCCGCCAAAATCAAGGCGATGTAACGAAGATACCCGTCACACAGATATCAGGCAATTTCGTCGGGTTACGCTGCGCTAACCCGACCTACCGGTGTTTCGTTGCACTGAAAACCCATTCGTCTTGGGTCCATTTATACAGATCAAGTCAGCACTAAATTATCGCGATGAATCAATTCCGGTTCATCCACATAACCTAGTATTGCCTCGATCTTGCCGCTCGGCCGGCCTTTGATCCGGGTGGCCTCGCTCACGCCATAATTGATTAACCCGCGGGCAATCTCACACCCCTGCGGGTCTAGACAAGCCACCATATCGCCGCGCATGAATCTTCCTCTGATATGAGTAACCCCAACCGGCAGTAGACTACTGCCCGAATTTCGAATCATCCGGCTTGCCCCTGCATCGAGGGTCAAGGTGCCGCGAAGCCTGAGTTGATTGGCGATCCAACGTTTGCGAGCGGCCATGGGTTCATCTGCCGGCAACAGCAGTGAGCCACAGTTCTGTCCTTGGGCGATACGTTCCAGAATTCCCAGTTCCCTACCAGGGACGATCAGGGTGCTGGTTCCCGAACGAGCGGCAAGCCGGGCGGCATTGATTTTAGTGATCATCCCACCCTGTCCTAAGTCACCACCGCTAGGTCCCGCGGCTAGATCGAGTGCCTGGTCCGTGACCTTGGCGCTTTCGATCAGTTTAGTATTATCGTATTTATTCGGGTTGCGATCATAGAGGCCTTGCTGATCGGTAAGGATCACCAGCAGCTGAGCGTCCATGAGGTTGGCTACCAGTGCGGCCAGGGTATCGTTATCACCAAAACGAACCTCGTCCGTGGCCACGGTGTCGTTCTCATTAACGACCGGTATGATCTGCAGATCGAGTAGGGTGCGTAACGTAGAACGGGCATTGAGATACCGGCACCGGTCACGCAGGTCATCATGGGTGAGCAATATCTGGGCACTGTGAAGACCATGTTTCTGAAAATGGGACTCATAGGCCTGGATCAACCCCATTTGTCCGGTGGCGGCCGCGGCTTGCAACTTATGCAGTGCATGGGGGCGTTTACGCCATCTCAGGCGGCTCATGCCCTCGGCTATCGCCCCGGAGGATACCAGCACAATGGACTTGCCCGTTGCCCGCAGGTGTGCGATCTGATGCGCCCAGCTGGCGAGGGCATCGTGATCCAGCCCTTTGCTATTGCGGGTGATGAGGGCGCTGCCGATCTTGACCACCCAGCGTTCACTTTTACCGAGTTGTTGTCGTGTCCTTTTCATGGTGTTGCATGAATGTCATGATGCGCGAACAAAGCTCTGCGGTTCCCTCGGCTTTGACCGCCGATATCATAAAAACTGGTCCTTCCCAGTTCAAGCGTTTGATCAGTTGATCATAGCGTGCTTGGCATTGCTCGGGGGGTAGCAGATCAGTCTTGTTGAAGACCAGCCAGCGTTCACGGCTCGCCAGATGGATGCTGTATTTTTCCAATTCCCTGGTGATGGTTACGACGTCGTCAGCGGGGTCATGATGCTCGTCTAATGGCGCGATATCTACCAGATGTAACAGCAGTCGAGTGCGTGAGAGGTGTTTAAGAAATTGCGTACCCAACCCCGTGCCTTCAGAGGCGCCTTCGATCAGCCCGGGAATATCGGCCACCACAAAACTTTGATGTAAACCCACGCTGACGACACCCAAGTAAGGATGCAGGGTGGTGAAGGGATAGTCAGCGATGCGGGGGTGGGCCGCGGATACGGTGCTGATCAGTGTTGATTTGCCGGCGTTTGGCATGCCCAGCAGGCCAACGTCAGCGAGAACCTTCAGTTCCATTTGCAGCTTGCGCGAATCACCCTCGCTTCCCCGCGTCGTTTGTCTTGGGGCACGGTTGGTGGAGCTTTTAAAGCGGGTATTTCCTAGGCCGTGATATCCGCCTTTGGCGACCAGCAGCCGTTGCTTGGGTTGCACGAGGTCACCGATTTGTTCGCCGGTATCGCCATCCTTGACGACCGTGCCCAAAGGCACGGGGATCATCAAGTGATCGCCCTTCTTTCCCGTCCGATTTTTCCCCATTCCATCACCACCGCGCTGGGCCGTGAAGGTGCGGCCATAGCGGAAGTCTACCAAGGTGTTCAGCTCTTCATCGCCCTGCAGGTACACGCTGCCGCCATCGCCACCATCACCGCCGTTTGGACCACCGAAGGGGACGTATTTTTCTCGTCGGAAGCTGACACACCCATGGCCTCCATTGCCCGCCTGGACCTTGATCCAGGCTTCGTCTACAAATTTCATCAATGGTTCCTGAGTCGCTAATCGGTGGCGAAGGTGGATTAAAAAAGCCCCGCTATGACGGGGCTTTTTAAGCAGCAATTTTAGACATCCCTAGGAGCTTGTTGGGCATAAGGGCAATTTAGAAACAACTGTGCATGAGCCGATCATTCACATCGAGCTATGCCCTGGGCTAAGCAGTCCTTAAACCTAATTGAGATTTCGCTCAGTGCGGTTGTATACTGATAAACATTCGGTTCTTCGGACCTTGAGTCCTGAATGACACCACCCCGTCCGCCTTGGCAAAAAGGGTATGATCTTTACCGCAGCCTACATTGGGTCCAGGATGGAAGTGGGTACCACGTTGGCGTACCAAAATGCTCCCGGACTTTACTCGTTCGCCGCCGAAGCGCTTCACGCCAAGGCGCTTGGATTGTGAATCACGTCCGTTGCGGGTGCTACCGCCTGCTTTTTTGTGTGCCATTACCGGATCCTCAAGGGTTGATGGTAGTGATTTCCACTTCGGTATAAGCCTGGCGATGTCCTAAATTCTTACGATAATTCTTACGCCGGCGAAATTTGACTACTTCTATCTTTTTGGCCCGACCTTGAGACTTGACCTTGCCGGTAACCTTACCACCCTCCACATAAGGCGTACCTACGGTGGTGTTCTCACCATCATCCACCATTAATACATTGGCGAAGTCGATGTTGTCGCCTTCTTCAACATTGAGTTTTTCTACACGTATAACGTCGCCTGGCGCGACGCGATATTGTTTACCACCGGTAGCGATTACCGCAAACATCGCTTATTCTCCCAACAGAATAAAATGAACGCGGATTTTAACGACCGGTGCGGGTCAGGTCAATAAATACTCGACTGTGACGGGTACATATACTGAATCTGGCTACCAACTCTCAATTACAGCGTCGTTGCGACGCTGGTCAGGTGTCTGTATATTCGGCGTATTAAAGGATTGTTGAAATCTGAAATCTGAAATCTTGCAGTTGGCGCATTGTCATTCCAGGGTTGGGGGTCACCATGGATACTCATTGAGTGGGTTATCCTTAGAGGTGGTCCAGTTTCGAGAACGCATTAATCATAATAACTATATGAACCTAACCGAGATTCAATTGCTCATATCGGATGACATGGAACGGGTCAATGACCTCATCCGCAAACGCCTGTATTCTGAGGTTGTTCTGATAAATCAGCTTGGCCACTACATCATCAACAGTGGCGGCAAACGGCTGAGACCTTTGCTGTTGTTATTGGCCTCACGCGCCTGCGGATATCAGGGCAGGCAGCATATTGCATTGGCGGCGATCATTGAATTCATCCATACGGCAACCCTGCTCCACGACGATGTGGTCGATGCCTCTGAACTGCGTCGCGGCCAGGAGACGGCCAATGCCGTATGGGGCAATGAGGCGAGCGTGCTGGTGGGTGATTTTTTGTATTCGCGCGCTTTTGAAATGATGGTGGAAATCAAGAGCATTCGGGTGATGGATATCCTTTCTCACGCTACCAATACCATTGCCGAGGGAGAGGTATTGCAGCTGTTGAATTGTCATGATTCCAGCACCACAGAAACTCGGTATATGGAAGTGATTCGATCCAAGACCGCCAAACTGTTCGAGGCGGCGAGTCAACTTGGCGCCGTGCTTGGCGAAATGGACTCTCAACTAGAGGCATCATTGGCGGCGTACGGTATGCATCTGGGTACCGCGTTTCAATTGATCGATGATGTACTGGACTATCGTTCCTCGTCCGATGAAATGGGGAAGAACATCGGTGACGATCTGTCCGAGGGTAAGCCTACCTTACCGCTAATCTATGCCATGCATAACGGTGATGACGATCAAGCGGCAATCATACGGCAGGCAATAGAAAGTGGCGGACTGGAGCAGTTAGACACCGTCTTGGCGACCATTGAATCAACGGGGGCCATTGATTATACTGAGCAGCTTGCTCAAAAAGAGGCGGACTATGCCATCAACCAGTTAGCCGGTCTGCCCGATTCGCAATACAAACAAGCCTTATTGGCTCTCGTTCACTTCTCGGTTAACCGAGCCCACTGATTGGTGACCAGTTTATCGGAGTGTAGCTCAGCCTGGTAGAGCACTGCCTTCGGGAGGCAGGGGTCGGAGGTTCAAATCCTCTCACTCCGACCAAATAAATCGGATAGTTAGATGTGACCAGGGTTTTAACGCATGGTTGCACATCTTCAAAAGACGATAATCCTTTTTCAAGGAATATAGCTGTCTTGCGGGGAGGTAATGCCACAAACCGTTTCTTGCGGCAAGCTGGGATTGGAAGGGTGTTTCCCTACACACTTTCTCGGACAGGCTCCTAGGAGATACGACTCGTATCTCTATTTCAGCGGGGGTTTAGGCTGCGTCCCTTTTTTCCGAGTCCTTGTCCACAGCCACGTCTTTTTTCTCGTCCTTGGTCTCTTGGGCAGGACTGGCTTCCTCTGCCAAACGTTCACGAAAGCCTGTATTCCACCTCCCTACTTCCAAAACGCGGCCTTCGAAGCGTATTGAATAGTGATATTATTTTTCCACTATAGCGCAGTGAGTTAGTTTATGAAAATAGGCGTATCTACGTTAACCCTGAAATCGTATAAGAAGATAGTTAAAACATAATATTACCAAATTTATGTTGCATTTTTGTTGCATCTTCATTATGCCTGCCTATTCCCTTAATGCTCTCCACCGATAGCCTCTTGGGCGATGGAGGTATTATATTTTAGGTGACGAACACTCGCAGAATCTAGATCTTAGTGTTCCTATCGGGGATGGTTGAAACCCCTCGCCTTCAGGCGAAGAAAAGTCTTTACTGTCGCTTTGCGACTTTTGTCATTCCCGCGTGGTCCCCGCCTTCGCGGGGATGACAGGGAATCCAGAAAGACACGGCTAGGAGTCTGCCGGACTTAGGACGATCTACTGCGGAAAAGCCGGATTTGGACAGATTTGTCGGTAATGCTTCAAAGGTGTTTAAGCCTCAAACAGAGACCCCAAATTCATAGCGATTAATAAAAATCCCAATGACGATGTCATGCATTTTCTCTAGCTTCGAAAAACATATTGTTTTTCTTACTAAGCGCTTTATACGAGTACGTAATGTCAAGTGTTTGCGTTCTATTTTTTGAGTATTTACTTTACCCACTTCATGCGCTTGGTTAGGGAGATGGCGCGTGTAAGCGCCCTAGTCCTCAGTATAGAACTTCTGGATGCCGAACGCTGTCAAGCACTCTTTCAATGTGATGAATGCACTATCTTCATGCGTGCCAAATACGTAGGCAAGCGTAGTTCCGCTAGCATGATCAATGGCGTGCCACAGCCAACGTTGATTCGCCTTTTCCCTGACAA
>JBDLIZ010000231.1:0-7744 GCA_039714615.1 Pseudomonadota bacterium
TGCATGCCGATGATGTGGACGGTGTAGCCTTGTGTGGAATGTTCAACAAGGATATCTCAACTATGGCTGCCCCGAAGTATCTCAACTCTGACAACGATCCGCTATTGCAGTATCACCAATGGCAAGCGAACTTGAGGATTCTTAGTGTAGAGGAGATTAAGACCATTCCCTATACGCCCCGCTCGCATCCTTTCATTGAGCGACTCATCGGAACCATTCGCCGTGAGTTTCTAAATCACACTTCATTCTGGAATGCGGTTGATTTGGAGCGCAATCTGGATATTTTCGAAGATTACTATAATCATTCGCGCACACATGCTCTCTGGATGAGAACACACCCGCTGAAATCAGCGATGACAGAGTCACGCAACCCGCTTCGCTGCACAGTTTACGCATGGGAAAGGCATTGTGGGGGCCTGTTCCAGCTCCCGGTTGCTGCTTGATTAACAATTCGCCAGGGATAGGCTCTTACCCGGCTTCAATCCACACCCAGTCGCTCGGCAGTCAGGTCGAGGCATTTCCGGGCCAGCCCGACCAGCTCATCGATCTGCTCCCGGGTGATGACCAGAGGTGGCGAGATAACCATGGCGTCGCGTACAGCTCGCATGACCAGCCCATTCTCGAAACAGATGTCACGGCACAGGCTTCCAGTATCGCCGGCCGGCTCGAAGAACTCGTGTGTGGCCTTGTCCTTCACCAGCTCGATCGCGCCCAGCAATCCGACTCCGCGCGCCTCGCCTATCAACGGGTGATCGGTGAGTTCTCGCCAGCGCTTTTGGAGGTAGGGGCCAACATCTTCGGCGACGCGCTCGACAATCCCTTCGTCACGAATTATCCGAACACTAGCCACGGCCACGGCGCACGCCACCGGGTGCCCTGAATAGGTGAAACTATGGGTGAACTCGCCGCATTTCCGAATGAGCACGTCGGCCACCCGATCGCTAACCATGACGCCGCCGATGGGCAAGTAACCCGAGGAGAGCCCCTTCGCGATTGGCATGAGGTCCGGCTCGAGGTCGTAGTAGTCGGACCCGAACCACCGGCCCGTGCGACCAAAGCCGCAGATCACCTCATCGATCACCAGCAGGATCTCGTGCTGCTCGCAGATTCGCCGGACCTCTGGCCAGTACGTGTCCGGTGGCACGATGACACCACCCGCCCCCTGAATCGGCTCGGCGATGAATGCCGCAACGTTGTCGATCCCGAGCGCCTCGATCTTCTGCTCCAGCGCGCGCGCTGCCTCGACGCCAAACTCCTCGGGGGACAAGTCGCCGCCCTCGCCATACCAGTAGGGCTGCATGATGTGCTCGACTCCCGGGATCGGCAGATCGCCCTGCTCGTGCATGGGTTTCATGCCGCCCAGGCTGGCTGCGGCGATCGTGCTCCCGTGGTAGGCGTTCTTGCGACTGATGATGACCTTCTTGTCCGGCTTGCCCTCGAGGTCCCAGTATCGCCGCACCATCCGCACCACGGTGTCGTTGGACTCCGATCCCGATCCGGTGAAAAACACATGATTGAGGTGCCCCGGTGTCACCTCCGTCAGCAGCTCGGAAAGCTCCACGGCGGGCGGGTGGGAAGTCTGGAAGAAGGTGTTGTAGAACGGTAGCCTCAGCATTTGCTCGTAGGCGACTTCGGCTAGTTCCTTGCGCCCGTAGCCGAGATTCACGCACCACAGGCCGGCCATGCCGTCCAGAATTCGGTTGTCATCGGAATCCCACACGTAGATTCCTTCGGCACGGGTGATAATGCGACTGCCCTTTTTGTTCAGCGCTTTGGCATCCGTAAACGGATGCAGGTGATGGCGGCGGTCGAGCTCCTGCAGTTCGGCTGTGCTCTGGTTGCGGATTGCGTCGTTCATCGTGACTCCCTCCAAGGTTCGAATCGGATATGTAACCACGCCGAAAGGGTGGTCGCGGCTCAATCTGTCCCCTTTCCTGGGACCCGAAAGATCTAAATATCATATTGTCATTGGCAGATTTCTCCGGCACAACTTGTAGAACATCTCGGTGTTCGACAATCTTTCCGTTTTCATCAAAACGGAAAGACTCATGTAACGCCGTATTTTGCCTGCTGTAGGGTTCTAAAATAGTTTTTTAGATTAAGATCGCCTTGCGGCGATCAACGCTGAATTTTTATCTGAGGTTCATCACTGTAGTTCAGCTGGTTGAGTCTGTACATCACCCTCACCGAATAGCAGCACTTTCCCATCCACACCTTCAGTCACAGCCACATTAGGAATGCGAACGAAATAACTTCCCTAACTGGCGCCGCATGATCGTTTGTATTCAAGGCGTGACAACAGGCGCATAGCCCCAGCTATGTCACTGTTGTCACAACGCCGAATACCAGCGATAAGGCAAGTCAGATAGAGAAGTTATTTCGGTAGCATTCCTTAGCTACGCGATCCGATCGGACCACGCTTTAAAAGCCTCATGCCCGCGCCAGCGCTTCGGCAATGGCACACTGGCCGGCTGCGTAATGCGCCCGTAGGTTTCCGGCCGGCGCTGGTGAAGCAGCGGAAATAGCGTACGCCAATGTTCCAACGTGTTCGGATCGAGATCGGCCACGATAAACTCCGTCGTGTCGCGTCCGGCCTGGACCAGAATCTTGCCAGTTGGATCGCAGATAAAGCTACTGCCGTAGAAGCGCGCGTCGTTCTCCGTGCCCGTGCGGTTGGCTGCTGCCACATAAACCCCATTGGCGATGGCATGCCCCCGCATGATGGTCTGCCAGGAAGGTTGGCTGTCGAAGTCGGCGGCAGTCGGTTCCGAGCCGATCGCGGTCGGGTAAAAGATCAATTCGGCGCCTTCCAATGCATAAATGCGGGCCAGTTCGGGGAACCACTGGTCGTAGCAGGTCGGTACCGCCAGTTTGACGCTACCCAGGTCATGGACGGGATATCCATCGAACCCCTCGAAGAAGTAGGTCTCGTAATAGCCTTCGCCGGAAGGAATATGCACCTTGCGCGTGAAGTGGATCAACCGGCCTGCAGGATCATGCACCGTGGCCGTGTCCCAATACCGGCCTTGTTCATCTTTTTCATAGATACTGCCAACCAGGGTGACACCGTTCTCACGAGCGAGTTCTCCAAAGACCTGATCGGAAGGTCCACCGCTCACCGGTTCCGCCCAATCAAAACCTTGGTCATCGCGGGTGCCCGGGAAATAGGGTGAGATGGAGAATTCAGGCAGGCAGACCAGGGTTGCTCCCGCCTTGGAAGCTTGGGCCACCAGCTCGCGGTACTTGGTGACCATCGTGTCCCGGTCGCCGGGCCAATCGGTCTGGACAAGCGCTATACGTAGGGATTGCATATTGTGGGCCTCCTCTTAGAGACTGTTGGTGGTTATTGAAACTCGTGGGATCAAGTTCTTCAGTACTAAAAATTTAGGAGATTTGAAGGAGTTGTTCCAGATACGCACACTGCCCCCTCTCCATGACCCCACACCTCTCTGGAATTTTGATTGCTTCTTTAACGGACGCTGTCTCCCAATTCATTGGCCATGGCAGTGCGGTTGTAGCCACTTTAAATCTAGTATTCATGTTTGCTCCTGTCCTTAAACCGTGTTTGGTCTCCCACCGTATCGATAATTGGGTGATCACTCAGCCCTGATATGACGCTTCAGGCAGTACTCGCAGGGTCGTCGGAGTTCAATGCATGGTCTGCAGGGAGATAGCCGAAGCCCAGGTCGTCTGCCACGGCCTCATAAGTGACCCGCCCCCGGTGGATATTCAAGCCATTGCGCAAGTGCTCATTGTCGAGCAGCGCCTGTCGGCATCCTTTGTCTGCCAGTTCCACCACAAACGGCAACGTCGCATTCGTCAGCGCAAAAGTGGAGGTGCGCGGTACGGCACCGGGCATGTTGGCCACGCAGTAATGAACCACATCGTCGATCACATAGGTCGGATCCTGGTGCGTGGTGGGGCGGCTGGTTTCAAAACACCCGCCTTGATCGATGGCCACGTCCACCAGCACCGCGCCTCGTTTCATTGCCTTCAACAGGGCCCGGCTCACCAGCGTGGGTGCCGCGGCCCCCGGGATTAACACGGCACCGATGACAAGATCGGCACCGGCCACATGCTCTTCAATTGAGTCGGTAGTCGAATAGATCGTGTTCAAGCGGGGCCCAAACAGCATGTCCAGTTCCTGAAGCCGGCGCAGCGATTTATCAAGCACCGTAACATGGGCTTCCATGCCCATGGCCATACGTACCGCGTTGGTGCCGACCACCCCACCCCCGATGACCACCACTCGAGCCGCCGCCACCCCTGGAACGCCGCCCAGCAGGGTACCGTTGCCCCCCTGAGCCTTCTCCAGACAGTGGGCACCGGCTTGCACGGACATGCGTCCGGCGACTTCACTCATAGGAGCCAATAGAGGAAGACCACCATGGCGGTCGGTGACGGTCTCGTAGGCGATGGCGATGGCACCCGATTCGATTAGTAACCTTGTTTGTTCCGGGTCCGGCGCCAGGTGCAGATAGGTAAACAATACTTGTCCTTGGCGTAGCATGCGGCACTCATTTGGCTGCGGCTCTTTGACCTTCACCACCATATCGGCGCGGGCAAAGATCTCCTCGGCGCGGGCAACGATGCGAGCCCCTGCGGTTTCGTAATGGGTGTCATCAAGCCCAATTTCATGACCCCCATCGTGCTCTACGATGACCTGATGGCCGTGCCGGATCAGTTCCCGCACCCCGGCCGGCGTCAATCCAATACGATATTCATGGGTCTTTATCTCTTTAGGTACCCCAATGAGCATAGTGGCTTCTCCATTATTCACATTCAATAAATCCAACGCTTCGAGCAAGTGCAATGGGCACTTTCAGTCGATGGTGCGAAGGACCTCGGCAAGGGTACCGAACAGCTGGTCGATGTGGCGTTTCTCGATGATCAAGGGCGGAGACAAAGGAATCACGTCGCCTGCCGCACGCACCAGAACGCCCTTCTCAAAGCACTTCTGAAACGCGTTGAATACCCGCAAGCCAGGCTTCCCCGGGACAGGTTCAAGCTCGATGCCGGCGAGCAGCCCGATATTGCGTATATCGATGACATGCGGCAGGCCGCGCAGACTATGGGCCGCCTCTTCCCAATAATCCGCAAGCTCATTAGCGCGGGTAAACAGACCTTCTGCTTCAAAAATGTCGAGTGTCGCCAGGCCCGCGGCGCAGGCCACCGGATGCCCCGAATAGGTGTAGCCGTGAAACAACTCGATGGCGTTTTCAGGGCCTTGCATGAAGGCCTCATATATCTTTTTCCGCACGAAGGTGGCGCCCATCGGTATCGTGCCACTGGTAAGCCCTTTGGCACTGGTAATTATGTCGGGCAGAACACCGAAGCGTTCGGCAGCAAAGCGCGCGCCAATGCGCCCGAAGCCGGTGATCACCTCATCGAAGATCAGCAGGATGCCATACCGATCGCAAATCTCGCGGAGTCGCTGCAGGTAACCCTGCGGCGGCAGGATGACACCGGCAGCACCGGCGATGGGTTCGACAATGACTGCGGCGATGTTTGATGCGTCGTGTAGGGCAACGATGTTCTCAAGCTCGTCTGCCAAGTGCGCACCCCACTCGGGCAGGCCGCGAGAAAAGGCGTTGTGCTCCAGATTAAGCGTATGGGGCAGATGGTCCGTCCCAGCCACGAGAGAGCCAAAAACCTTGCGGTTGTTGGCGATGCCGCCCACGGAAATCCCACCGAAGCCCACGCCATGGTAGGCCTTTTCACGGCCGATCAACCGTTGTCGGGTGCCTTCGCCTCTGACCCGGTGATAGGCGATGGCGATCTTCAGGGCCGTATCCACCGCTTCGGAGCCAGAATTGCTAAAAAATACGTGGTTAAGGTCGCCAGGCGTGTGCTCGGTCAAGCGGTTTGCAAGTTCGAAGGCAATCGGAGCACCCAATTGAAAGGGACTGGCATAGTCCATCGTTTGAATCTGCTGATGAACCGCCTCGGTGATCTCTTTTCGGCCATGCCCCGCGGCAACGCACCACAGCCCCGCAGTGCCATCCAGGATGGACTGCCCGTCTGCGGAGGTGTAATGCATCCCCTGCGCCTTGACCAACAGTCTGGGGTGGGCCTTGACGTCACGGTTGGCCGTAAACGGCATCCACCAGGCGTCAAGATTACCGGGGACTTGGCCGCGTCGTGCGGATTGATCTGTTTGACTCATGGCTCGATACTCCCAATCTGTTGGCTATTCTCTATCTGAGGTCAGAATTCCTAGCGTTTAATATATTAAACACTTCAAGCTTTTTATAAGGTATTATGACCATTTCGTAGCATCTTCTGTTTATTATAATATACATTTGGAGTAATGCAATGACTGTAGATGTGGGGCTTCGTTTGCGATCCATACGAGATATGTACGGTTTGTCGCAGCGCGAACTGGCCAAGCGTGCAGGTGTAACCAATGGGATGATTTCACAAATCGAGCAAAATCGCGTGAGTCCCTCTGTGGGTTCATTGAAGAAGATCCTTGACGGATTACCCATATCGATGGCGGACTTCTTTACGCTGGAATATTCTACTGACGAACAAGTCTTTTACACCGAGGATGAGTTACCCGACCTGGCCAACGGTGATATCTCATTTCGTCTGGTGGGGGCCAACGTAAGAGAGCGGGCTATGGCGATCCTCCATGAACTTTATCTGCCGGGCACCGATACGGGAAGTGAGATGCTGAGCCACGATGGCGAAGAGGGTGGTGTTGTCGTCCGCGGCCAGATCGAGGTGACCGTTGGAACTCAGAGTCGCGTGCTTGGTCCTGGCGACGCTTACTACTTCAGAAGTCGCCTTCCGCATCGTTTTCGGAATCTCGGCGAGGAGGAATGCGAGATCGTCAGCGCCAACACGCCTCCCACGTTTTGATACAGCACACAACGAAATGCAACATCAGTGCCTTCCAAGTGAACGAGATATGGTGGAGAAATCGCAACCAAACTATCCAGTCTACAGCATCCATCCCTCCATACTCCATGACACTGCTCGGCGATATCTAGATTTATTTCCTGGAGAGGTTTTATACGCGGTCAAATATAACCCTAACCCGATAATCCTGAGCACGTTTTACGCGGTGGGAATGCGGCATTTCGATACCGCCTCGGCGTCAGCAACGTCGTGATTGTTCCTCTTAACGTATGGTCTTACTAGCTGCGGTGCAATCGGCTTCACCTTGTGTCCCAGTTTCTCAAGCTTTCTCTGGGGAGCGATTCTGCGGTGTGATAGCAACTGAGTCAGATGATGAAGTCGGCATCTCTATTGCTGATCCACAAATGGATGTACATCTGTACAAGCAGGAAGACTAATCAGCCTGCAATAAAAAGCTGCAACAAAAAAATCCGCGCTAGTGGGCTTTTTTGTACGGTTGAAAAGTGTTGTTACGCAATTTCTTGCGTCAGTCTGGCGGGTTGTTCCACGGGGAAAATTTTGTCGTAGGCCAGAGTGTACATAAAAGTGTAGATCACCACAAAACAGGTGGCTGACAAATCCAGTGTGAATGCTGCCAGAATGCTAATATCCATCCACCTGACAATAAAGGGCAGGCAGATCGGCATAAGGGTGAATTCAAAACCCACGGCATGAATCACTCGGCCTTTGGAGCTTCGCTCGGTGGGAATATTGCCAAACCACACATCTACACGATCAAACATATAGTTGGACGAAGCCGCTACGCGGAGAAAGGCTTTGAGGCCTGATTAAATCTAAAATGTAACCTCACGCCCTCGCATAGAGGGATCATTCAGCGACG
>JBDLIZ010000232.1:0-7738 GCA_039714615.1 Pseudomonadota bacterium
TTGAGTAAAAGCGCAGGAATAGTGGTTCTATTTCGAGGTTTTACGATTGAAGATCGTTCAAAGACAGGCTGAAGATGAGATGTAAAAGGGCTGAGTTATCGTTGAGCCATTCCTAACCACAAGTCCATGACATGAACACCTTCTATCAATAGCAAATAATTATTATCATGATCCGATAGAGCTACCTCATTGCATACACTCAGCAAAAAATCTTTCAAGGTTTAAAAGTTTTTTTGTTTGACCAGCGACTTGAGAAAATACATAGTTTTCCATTGCCAGACCACCGGCCTGGGTTTTGACTACTACAGCGCTTTCGCTGTCATCAAGATCATTTCTCATCAATGAAAGATAGATAATATTATCAGGATGCAAGGATTTGATCATAAAGTAGTGAGTAAGCATATTCGACGTAATATCGGTTTCGTATCCTATCATGTCGTCGTCTTTATAAGCGACTTGTATAATTTTGGGGTTATTTGTCCAATGCCCCGAAAATTCAAGTCCTATGGCATGATAAAAAGTGTTTAATACGGTACCGTCATACCATTCGTTTCCATCTGCTGAAAACGCGCCAAAGTTACCGATAATCAAGATCTTTTTATGCTCGCGTACCTGTCGGGTCAGCCATTCAATATAGGCCTTGGCGTTTTTCATGATCGGCCCATTATATACGGTCACAATAGCTTGAATGTCCTTCATCTCTGCGTCCGAAGGGAACGAGTCATCTATGTCGTGATACATGGGATTGTATTTCTGTGAGAGCGAATAGGCTTGTAAATGATAGACAAATATATTCCCTTCAGCCGTATCTCCTTCACTTGATTTATAAAGCACGAGGAGGGATCGTGCGGTTTCGTCAGTGGTAAACTCAGATTCAGCACGTCTGGGTTCTGAAAGATCTTTTTCTTTTTGAATTACCTCTTGTTTCTCTGCAGGGGGAACCTCTTCCATAGGTATTGATTCCACAGGAACTCCTCCGCATCCTGGTGTAAGAAACACACCCAGCATAAGACCCCAAAACTACCAGAGGCGTGAAAACCTCATAAATCTCTTTGTCAATAGTTGTATTTTTTGGCTCATATACTCTCCTTATTTTCTTATGGGTTTGATGGTTAAGATTGACGCCAGGTATATCCAAATCCCGATTATTATCCGCACTGAAGCGATTCTGGCCCTATATAGGGACATTGGTCAACAGGATGACGCATCCTGCCATATTCCTCATATTCTCGTCATTGGAGGAACTTGAAAATTGATTCCAGTCAAACTTAATCGATAAGAAAGACTCCCGTCATTTGGGATCGGTATACTGCGGTTTAATTATTCTGCTTTCATCATTGGCTTAAGCGGTTGTTGCATTGAAGGCGCAGAGTCATTAAGGTATTTATCACCGATTTGTGCCTTGTCTGGCACTTACCTGAGGGTTTATTAAACAGCTTCCAATAACCTTGGAGGTTTCGGCCGAGCAGCTGCGGGATTGTTCTCATCGGCGATTTTATCAGGTTCTTGAGAGAGGCTTAGAACGTGAAAATTCTATTTTCTAATACGGGTCCTTGGGGTACCGGTAGCGCCACCGTCGTGGATGCCGTCAGTATGGAGTTGATGAGACAGGGGCATGAGGTCAAAGTGTTTTTCCCCGACGCCGGGTTTGAATCCATGGATATGGAGAAGTACTATGGAAACCCCGACGTCTATCATATCTGGGAATTTCCCATCCGCAATAATAGCGTTGAACTCTACACCTTTCCGCTCATTATCACCGACCCACATCCGCGCAACTATCGTCATGCCTGGACCTTCAGAAACTTGAGCATCGATCAGCTGCGCCTCTACCTGGATGACTTCAAGGCGCGTTTCGGGAGGATCATCGAACACTTCGAGCCAGACATTATCGAATGTCAGCATATCTGGGCGATGGATCATGCCGTTATGAAGCTTGGCTATCCCTACATTTCCTGCGCCCATCATAGCGACCAATTGGGCTTTCGCTACGATTCCAGGATGCGCGAGTATGCTGCTCGGGCCTCCCAATCGGCCAGCTACATCTTTGCCATCTCGGAGCTTGTCCGTGATGAGGTCCTCGAGCTTTATCCCATCTCCCCTGGAAAGGTAGTGGTGATCGGTAATGGGTATGATCAGGAGACCTTTCGTCCTCGACCTGTGAACCGAGCTGAGCTATTCAGGCAGTTCGATTTGAACATTCCTGCAGCGGCACCGATGGTCACCTTTGCGGGTAAATTATCGAAGACCAAGGGGGTGGACATCTTACTGCAAGCCAATCGTTTGATCCAAGAGCTGCGTGAGGTTCACCTCGTGCTCTTTGGCGCGGGGGATCTGGAGGATGTACTGGATGCAGGGAAGCCGGATCAGTATTCCCTCGAAAATGTGCATCTCTTGGGGCATCAGACCTTCGATGTCCTGTCGAAATTCCACAATGCTGCCCGGCTGAGTACGCTGCCTTCCCGGTATGAGGGCTTCGGTATCGCTGCCCTGGAAGCCATGGGGTGTGGAACCCCCATCGTGGTGACTCGAACGGGCGGTCCCGATCTATTCGCGGTAGGGGAGGTTGTCGATAAAGAGAGTCCAGAGCAGCTTGCCCAGGCCATCATGAGGGTTCTTAGCTTGCCCCAAGAGCAGTATTCAGCATTGCGCAAAGAGGCACACCAAGTCGCGGTTAAATATTCTTGGAGATCGGTGGTCGAAGAGCGCTTGAAGTACTATCAGCTTGTCGCTCGGAGCGAAGGTGAATCCCTGCGAGTCTCTATGTAAAGTATACGTCTTTGCAGGTCTGGACAGGCGCCTAGCTTTTTCTTTCAAAGAAGAGCCAATAGGTATTGATATGGCGTTCCTCTCCCTTGGCCACGTCTGATCCACCGGTTGGGATGTTGAGAATACGTACTTGGCTTCCAACGCGTACCGCAATCGAGCTGGAGCCTCCCCCGTCAAGGGCATAGGCTTGATCGGCGCGCAGATCCATGGCTAGCTGTGCCAGTTCTCCGAAGGTCATGCCCGCACTCTCGCCCGAAGTCCCGGTTCCTAAGGCTGCGCCGGAGACCGCACCAAGATGCAAGTGATTATCTCTGAGCATGATAAAGCTACGGGCCGCCTCGAATGTCTCTGTCGCGCGGGTGAGTGAAAATGCCATGACCGAGGAGTCCTTCTCTCCAAAATCCTCTTCCTCAAAACTGATGGCGAGCTGACCGTCGCGGACCAAATACGGGCCGCAGGCCATCGCCTGCTCGACTCGCCCCAGAGACGAGGGAAAGTTGTTGCCAACTTCCACCGGGTCGCCAACGGCCACCCCGTTTAAAACCGTTTCCTGCTGTTCAATCGGTAGGGCAAGGACGAATCCGGTCAATGGGATCAGCCCTCCACCAGCGGGTCTGATTTCGATAACGCGGTTTTTTGCAATCGCTACCTCGACATGAGAGGGACCGTCCGGGGTCTGAAAGCCATACAATGAGTTGTAGAGAATAAGGCGCCCCTCTTTTTTTCCGATGTTTATCCCGTTCCACTGCACTCTAGATCCGTTACTCAATTTCACCTCGGTCATAAACACCCTTTCTATGTGGGTGTTGCCATCCTGGGTGACAATTAATGCAGCCCGATTGAGCGTTGGAGGACTTACCTCTTCGGCATCTGCTACAAACCATCCTACGGGGTCGCCAAAGAACAGGCCGGGTACTTTGGTGGGGTCAATACCCAGGCTGATGCAATCCATGTAGTGTCCGTAGTCAAAGTAATGATTGCCATTGATGGCGGCAATGGCCCCTGATTTTTGCACGACCTGACTGAGTTGTACCAGGCCGAGCTTGGTAAAGGTGCCCTTATCAGGGCGTTTCCCCTCCCTTTTCGCATCGCCAATGAGCTTCGCTACCTGGTGGATAGGCACGAGCTTATCCTCGGTAATCGCCCGGCAGGCCTTAATGCTGATGCTCTTGGGGTCCATTTCCACGAGGTCGATGATCACCGGCTTGATACTCACCCCAGTATCGATACGCTCCTGAATGCGGGTCCACTTCAGGCCTCGTCCGAGATCTCTGGTTCTTCGGGTACCGCTGCCAACGGTAAAAAGCTGCAGAGAAAAGGGTAGTGGCGTATAAAGGGTCTTTTCCTTTATGAGCGAGCCGATTTCGGTGCGCTTATCCTCCCGGACTCGGTCCAGAAGGGAGTCGAGAACCTCCTGAGAAAGCCGTCTTAATGCCCGGACATTGCCTTGTATTCCAAGGTCGAGGTGTTCGAGAATTCCTGCTGCGGGGCAGGAGTATATTTCCTGGATACAGGTCTTGCGTTTACCGTGCCCGCGAAAGCCGATGATCACTTTTTGATTCATCTCTTCCAGCAGATCCGCCACCTTCTGAACATCACTCTGCCCCATGATCGTGAGGACCTGGCTCGCTTTCCAGGAGTCCATGAGCTTCAGAACCTCCACGATTGTTTCTGGGTTGGCACGATCAAGTTCCAGGGCCAACGCCTCATATGGCATCTCTGCACAACGATGTTTGGCGTCGCGTGGGTCTATGTTATCGAATAGGCTGCCCGGCGATTGTCCAATCGCCATCATCAATAGGTCTCGCTGAGCGGGCTGTATGGCGCTGAGTATCTTCTGTCGACTCAGGTCATTCATATTTCGCAAGATATTGGCTAGCCGGGCCACCCTGACGGCATTGTGTTTCCCGAGCATGGCCTCGGCAAGCTCGGCAGCCCTATTAGAAGACAGGTTTGCCATGATCGTCGAGCTGTGTTCCGGCGTCAGTTCTCGAAAGACTCGCAGGACGCTGACCGTCTCCATGGCATCAACGGTCTGGGTGGCCAACCGGATGGGCAGATTCCTTATGATTTTGGCTGCTTCCTTGGGGCGATCCACTCCAATGCTCATACGGTTGAGCAGTAGAGCTAGTTTGCCTCGTTCGAGTACCTCTAAGATTTTCTGTCTCTTCTGTTCCCGCACCGTTCGAAAATTTCCGAACAGCGCCTTCATGATGTGGTAGTCGTCGAGTTCTTGGAAAATGCCTGCGATGGAACTCACGTCCATTTGCTGCAATACAAGGGGTACCTTGTCATCGTAGGGTTTGAGCAGATTGCGAAGACTGAGTTCTTGTTCTTTCTCTATCAGTCCCCTAAAGATCCGAGACGCTTCACTCGCCTTAGCTTTCGAGAGCCTTGCTACGATCTCGGAGGGAGAAAGGTTAGAGAATGGGTTGTCCTCGGTGGAACGCTCTCTCATATGCCCCGTTCTTTCTCTAGGCAGTAGTTTCAGCAGCTGCCTGGTTAACAGGTAGTTAAATCTATAAGGCCATCAATTGGATCAGTTTTTCGATGGTTGGAGTGAGGTGCGCAGCCGATTATCAGACAGCTTTTCATAACTGGCCACGGCCTCTTCTTCTGTATCATACAACTCTAGGATTCTATGAATCCGGGTGATCTCAAACAGGGTTCCCACCGAAGGACCTATCCTACAGATCTTTATTTCTCCATTGTTGCTCGAGACTTTTCTCCAAATGGCAATCAAAGCTCCCAGTCCAGAGCTGTCTAGAAAGGTTACATTGCCTAAGTCCAGAAGCACCCTACGTGCATTTTCGAGGATGTTGGCCATCGCCTTGCGAAAATCCTCGACGTTGCCGGCCTCAAGCGCTCCGGGTTCCGCCAGACCTACCACCAGGATATCATCCACTGTCTTGCTCACCAATTTCATTCCGGCCTCCCAAGAAATCAATAAAAAACTGAGTCTACCTATCTGCGCTTTATCAGGGTGACCTTCGTACCTTTTTCATGGGATACATCAAGCTTTATCCCGTCCATGAGATGACGCAGCAAGTAAATCCCATAACCTCTCTCGCCAGGATTATCCAAGTCGGGCTCCTGGTAACTCTCAGGGTCTAATTTTTTTCCGAAGTCTCTTATGACTAATCGGATCTGATTGTCGTCTATCTCGGCCGATAGCTCAACGGTATGATCCTTTGTCATGGCATAAGCGTGCTTGATGGCGTTGGTGCATGCCTCGCTGACGGCCAGTTGCAGCTCGAATTTCTCCCGAGAGGACAACCCTGCCTGATCGGCCAAGTTGACTATCCATGCTCTGGCACGGCCTACTTCAGCAAAATCGCTGGCTATGGTGAGTGCGCTTCGTAGCATTGTGAATGTTCGCTAGGGCCTTGAATTTTGCTCCCATATTTTCATTTATATCATATCGAATAACGTCAATGTCGCAAAACGCAAGGGTTGCTCCCGACCTTCATAGGGCCTTCGCGACAACCAGCGTGATGTCATCCTCCTGAGGTGCGCCTCGACTATGACTGGAGAGGGCCTCAAGAATGGCGTCTTTGATCTGAGCCGATGATTTGTGCTTATTCTGCAATATGATCCGTCCCAACCATTCTTCCGTGAAACTTTCTTTGCGCGAGTTTTTCGCCTCTGAAACACCATCGGAAAAAAGCACAAGCAGATCCCCTTTGTCCCAACTTCTCTCATTGGACGAAAAGGGGGTTTCTTCGAAACCGGGTATGCCGAGAAGCAGATCCGTAGATTTCAATCGCTCCAACCTATTGATGCTTGGACGATAGTGGTAAGGGTAAGGATGACCCGCATTTGTGTAAGTCAACTTTTTATTCTGGAGATCTAGGATCACATAGCAACAGCTCATGAGCATTTCGCTTTGTACCGAGTGGAAGACGGTGCGATTCATTGCGCTCATCACTGCATCGGATGAGAAATCGATATTTGCTTGGGTATGTAGACATATTTTGGCCATTGCGACAAACAGCCCAGAGTAGAAACCGTGCCCCATCACATCGGCTAGGAAAACTCCAAGCTTTTTATCTTCGAGCGGCAGGTAATCATAATAGTCGCCACCGATGAAGGTGGCTGGTCGGGAGTAACCAGAGATTTCGATACAGTCAGTTGAAAAATCTCCTTCGGGCAACATTGTCATCTGGATTTCATGGGCACGTCTGAGGTCTTGCTCCCATCGTTCTCGTTGGAGGCTGGCTGCCACCTGTCTTGAGATATCCTGGTGCAACCTTCTGGTCAGAACTCTAATGATGCCTGCGGCGACCTCAGAATTTCTAGCGAGCGCAAGCTGAAAATCGTCCTTCCTCCACTTCAAAAGGATGACGTCTGTTTTGGCTACAGCCGAGGCGCTGCGAGGTTTTTCGTCTATCAAGGCGAATTCGCCAACGCATTCACCGGGGGGCAGGCTAAGGAGTTTAGTTCCATGCTTTTCGATCTCCAGGGAACCATCGACCACGAAGTAGACGGCATCCCCAATTTCCCCTATTTGGAAAATCATCGCCCCCTTTGATGCCTTGATTTCCTCCATTTTACTACCGATTCGCTCCAAGGGCTCTAGCGGTATTTGGGCTAGGAAATCGGTCTTTTTTAGGAAAGCTGTCCTATCCACTACGGTAACGATTCACCCGATGTTTCGTTGCAATCAACAGCAAGAAGGGATCCTGAGCATAGTAATTGTGTTGGAGAATATCAAGAATAATTGAGACATGGCCCGACTTGCGTATTTCAGCCCAAAAAGTGTGCTATCGAACTAGACAAAAATATCCAGACATTACCCCATCGCTGCCGCGAACTATGGCAATGAGTCGTCCAGACAGACAATGATCGCTGCCGTGATTAGAGATAGATAAGGAATGGCTCAATAATTACTTGGTCATTTAACGCTCAGATTTAGTCTGTATTTGGACGATCTGATTGAGTAAAAGTGTAGGAATAGCGGTTCGTGTTG
>JBDLIZ010000233.1:0-7719 GCA_039714615.1 Pseudomonadota bacterium
ACATGCCTGAATACGTCTTCCGCTCTTTCGTTCACATCATCTTCAGTGTAAGCATCGACGGGGAGCCCTGTTTTATCCGTCCATAGATAATCATGTATCGTGACGCGCACGGCATCACGGGTTGCTTCCTTGTCGCGCCAGTGGTCGATGCGTAGCTTCTCTGCTTTCAGCTGTGCGAGTAAGTCCGCCGCGACAGTCTTGATCCTTTTGACGTCAGAATATTTCAGGTCGGGTTTCCTGAGCAGATCGAAGATTGCGAGCGATTCTTCATCGAGACCTTCACGAAGTGCCCGACTTTCCTCTTCATCGAGTTCCTGAACGAGCTTGAACAAGGCCTCGAAGGTCTTCTCGATGGTCACCCGGTCCTTTTCGCGGTTGTATTCACCCACGATCTGTTCGTAGTGTTGCTGGAAGTCAGTGCGTAGCGGGTTTTGCTGTAAAAGCCGTTGCAGTCGTTGCTCGACGGCTTCGCGGAGGTTCTGGACGGTGGTGTTCTTTCTCGGGCTGCGTTCGAACTCTTTGCGCAGGCGGTCAAAATCGATCTTGCTGATGTCGTAGATACCAGGCTCTTCGCCCTGTCTGTCGGGCTGCACCTCAATTGCCTCGTTCACCACCTGGTGTAATTGCCGGATGATGTCAGTAATGTCGGCCTGTTCGCTATCCTGTTGCAGGCTCTTGTAGACGATATTGATCGCATCCCGATCAGAGCGGTAGGCGTTGATGCCCTTGACGTTGATCGAGGCCTTGAACTTCTTGAACACCTGACGGCACATCACCTCGAAGCGCTTGCGGCTCTCGTCGTTCTCGTTGGCCGCCTCCTTGCATGCCACGATGGCGGCGTTACGCTCAAAGCCGGTCTTCTGAATGACGTCATCGAGCGTGGATTCCCGGTCTTCGAGGAATGCGTGCACCAATAAGATCGCCTCGGCCAGGTCTGCCAGCAATTCTTCATCCGGTCTGGCTGGCTCGGTCTCGCCACCTTCACCTTCCGGTTGCGTACCGGCGAAGGTCGCCAGCGCCTTACGCAGGTGCTTGAGGATTCCGCAGTAGTCCACGATCAGGCCGTTGTTCTTGCCCTCGTTCACACGGTTGGCACGGGCAATGGCCTGCATCAGGGTGTGGGCCTTGAGTGGTTTGTCGAGGTAGAGCGTAGAGAGGCTCGGTACATCAAAGCCGGTCAGCCACATGGCGCAGACGATTGCCACGCGCAGCGGGTGCTCCTCGACCTTGAAGGCATCATCCAGCGCCATCGTCTGCATGTTGCGATACTCAGGCTTCTCGCGCATCGACTCGGGCAGGTCGATACCTTCTTTAATCAGCTTGCGGTGCGGGATGATGTCCAGGTCCCACTTGCGGAACTTGTCTACTTCGCCTTGCTCCTCGCTCACTACCACCGCCATACGGGTCTCGTGCATCCAGTCGAGCTGGCGATGACGGAACAGCTCTTCCTGCTCATCAGCAATCAATGTCAGTTCCTTCTCCAACTCGCGGATTCGCTCATCCCAGTAGAATCCAATCAGGCGGTGCATCCGCACACAGGTCACCTTGTCGATGCACACCAGCATCGCCTTGCCAGTTTCCCACGCGGTCGAGTAGTGCTGCACGAAGTCCCGCGCCACCTGGTCGAGCCGCTTGTCGGCGGTAATAATGTGATAGTCGCGTTTGAGTTCCCGCTCCAGCCGCTGCGCGACATCGATGTCCTCGGTCTCCAGCTCTTCCAGCTTTTCGGCAATGCGTTCGTTGAGGTCGCCTATGGCCACGCCCAGCTTTTCGCCACGGGCGTCGTAATAGAGCGGCACCGTGGCGTTGTCGTCCACCGCCCGCTGAAAGTCGTAGGTGGAGACATATTCGCCGAATACCCGGCGCGTGATCTCGTCGTCCTTGAATAATGGCGTTCCGGTAAAGCCGATGTAGCTGGCATTGGGCAAGGCGTTACGCAGGTTGAGCGCCAGTGTGCCGTACTGGGTGCGGTGCGCCTCGTCGGTGATGACGATGATATCGTCACGCTCGCTATAGGGCTGTTCCGGCTCTACCTTTTGATTGAACTTCTGAATCAACGAGAACACATAGGCCTTGTGCTGGGTAAGCAGTTCGTTCAGGTTGTGGCCACTGGCGGCACGGCACGGCTCCTGCTCGCTCACTACACCGCAGCCGGCGAAGGTCTTGTAGATCTGGGTGTCGAGGTCATCCCGGTCAGTCAGCACCAGGAAGGTAAAGTTGCCGCCAAGCTTGCGGTGCACCTTGCGGGTGAACATCACCATCGAGTAGCTCTTGCCCGAGCCCTGGGTGTGCCAGAAGACTCCCAGCTTGCCCAGTCGCGCCTTGCGGTCGCGCACCGACTGGATGGCGCGGTTGACGCCAAGAAACTGGTGGTTACGGGCGATGATCTTCTTCGGTTCGCCGGCGGACTCATCGAACAGAATGAAGTTCTCCACCAGGTCGAGAAAGTTGCGCTTCTCGCACACGCCCTTGAGCAGCGTCTCCATGTCCACCGCACCCGGCGTCTCCTCGGCCAGGCGCTTCCACTCGTTGAAATGCTCCCAGCGGCTGGTGATCGAGCCAATCTTCGCCTGCTCACCATTGCCGAACATCACGATGGCGTTGTGGTGGAACAGGTGCGGAATGGTGTCGCGGTAGTCGGAGAAGTTCTGCTCGAAGGCGGTCTTGAGATTCTTGTGCAGGTTCTTGCACTCGATGAACAGCAGTGGCAAGCCGTTGACGAAACCGATGATGTCCGCCCGCCGCCGGTAGAGGTCACCCTTTACCCACAGCTCGCGCACGCAGAGAAAGTCGTTATTTTCCGGCGTCTCGAAATCGAGCACCCGCAGCCGTTGCCGCACACGCTCGCCCTGCTCGTTGCGGAAGGTGACCTGGACGCCATCGCGCATCTGGGCGTAGTTTTCCCGGTTAGTGGCGGCCATGGTCTGCGAGGCGACGGTGGTGGTTATCTGCCGCACGGCATCGTCATAGGCAGCATCGGGCAGGCCTGGATTCAGCGCCATCAACTTCTCGCGCAGCGGGCCTGTCAGCACTACTTCACGGTCGGATGTACGGCCCAACAAGCTATCTGGCCCGAAGTCCTCGTTGTTGTAGGCGTAGACCGACTGCCAGCCGAGCTGCTGCTCCAGGTATTCGGCGGTGGTCTGCTGGACGAGGGTATCTTCAGTGTAGGTATTGTTCACATTGACTTACCCTGTCATCGCCATTCCATTTTTAACATATCAGCCAAGTCCACGCCTACCACAGAGTTCAATCAGCCTGGTAAAACGTGGATCATTAACCAATGCTTCGTCGGAATTAACAATATCATCGAGGCACTGTTTAAGCTCTCGGGGCAAATACTGCACGTCACCACTAATCACAGCATCCAAAAACTCCAGAGTATCCGATGGAAACTGTTCACAGAGATTCGCATTATTCAAGAGACGAACTAGATAATCTGGATGCTCGACTGGTTGTAGCCAGTATTGCAATACAGCCACCGCCTCTGGAAAGGCCTCTCGGGCTGCCACGCAAAGCCTTCCCAAGTGCGCAGATATTGCGGGGGTCATCACCTCGCGGGACTTGGGCCAGACTTTCTTCAGATAGGGGAGCACGCGATTATGCCAATATTCACCATGCTGACCAGCGGCACCCTCAAGAGCCCTCGTCAGCGCCTGAGCAGCACTTTGCAATCCTGCCACGGGTAGATTACTAGTCGCACTCGCTAATTCTTTGGTTGTAAATGTATCGCCCGGATCCAGAGCTGCAAAGGTTAAGAAAGCCGCGAACTGATCTGCGTGTTTACCGAGTTGGGCATAATGTTTCGCTGTCTCCAGAAAATACAGCTTGAAAGCCACCAGCAGAGGCCTATAGAGACGAGGAGACCACAAAAAGCCTTCCCAGGTGGCGCCCGCTTCGACCTCTGAACGTTGCCAGTCGAATAAAGGTAGCAGATTTATTACTGCCCAACCCTCGTCTACCCGGAACAGGGTGATAGCATGTGCAGCCAGCAAGACACGACCATGACGGAATTTTTTAATCTGCGTGTCGCATAACTCGGTGAAAATAGGTTTGACTTCGTTCTTCAGGCCTTCTGCATCTTTCAGGTCCTGACGATACCACCAATCCAGTAATGCCTGGGCAGAGTGTCCAATGGGATGATTTATTGCACGAAACACTGGGTCATCATCTGCATCGACATCATCTTCGTAGTCAAGATCCAGAAGGCATCGATTGAGTGAGAAAAAAGAATCCTCCTGACCCTCAAAGACCTTTGCCTCCGCTTTCAGCCACCAGCTTAGGCTATGGGCCAGTTCGGCCACTACATTATCGGGCGCGATCGAAAGCACGGCAGGTATGTTGTGCCACGACTCTTCCAGTAGATCGTCCTCTGCCCATGCTTGCAGCGCTTCGCGCCAGCGCTTAGTAGGCCATTCACCCTGTTCCGACAGACCGCGCAATGCGGCGGAGGCTACTGGAAAGTCATCACGACAACGTTGCCGCCAATCGTCATCATGCCAGAAATTTTCACTGGGCTGCTTTAACCATTCCATCAGATCCTGAGGATCACCTGGCGCAGTGACAAACTCCCGCCACTCATCCCCTCCACCCATCCAGACAGGAAATTCATCACGCTCATCTGGCGCAAGTTTCCAGTCAGGGTACTGCTGCCCAAGTTTGCTTAATTTAACCTTGGACTCATGCCCAAGTGGCGCATTGGTTGATTCTATTTCGGCCAATCGTAGCCACATCTCACGATCTTCAATACGCTGCCATCGCTCAGATTCGAGATCATCCTTGAACATATCGCGCGGCGGCCCTGCCAGAATTGCCCGTTCCAATTCTACCAACCCCTGTTTGTCCAATTTCGGCGCCAACGCTACCAGCAGACGGAACATCTCTCTTTCGGTTTCCACCGACCACAACCACCAGTGCCCATCTACAAGCAACCAGTCAAGGGCTACACGGGGGGAGATTAAATTGCTGTTTGCAACAGCAAAAAATACCATGCGTTTGAACAAAGGGTATGGAACCTGCCACCATGCCTCAACAACAAGCCTTGCCTGTGATGGATGATCCTGCGACATTGCCAGCCAGGCATCACGGGCCAGATCGATTAACACTGTCCAGTCTCGATAATCCTTGTTCTGAGGGTGTTCACTGATCGAGGGCTGATCGCTGTATGACAAATCACTCTTATCGTCTGCACCACCTAATTCCCTCTTTAGATCAAGTGCATCTCGTAACAAAATCGTGAAATCCTGCAACAACCCAGGCAGAGCATCATGCCAACCGGGTATTTCCCCTTCTCCCCGCAATGTCGAATGAACATACTCACAGGACAGCACAAGCTCCCAGTCAACAAGTTCTCTAATATGCTCTGGCATACCTGATTCACCTGTTTCTTCACCCCAAATGAACGGTTCGCGAATAGTTATTCGTGGTGTAAGAATCTCGCGTAACTCAATACGTAAGGTTGGCGTAAGCCCGTCCTGCTTAAAACGCTGTAACCAGTCGTACAGATCAAAATCGTGTACGCGGGATTTTAGCCTCCCTGATAACAGCAACCTCCACAGCGTTCGCATGAATGGTCCGGGTATGGCTTTTGGTGCGTAAAGTCGGATTTCATCGAGCTCTCCATGCTCTCCATCGCTTTCCAGTTTATCGAGATACTCTATCCGGCCACGAACCAAGCGTGCGAATTGTTCATGTAACTGCCCACCATGCTTGGCAAGCCAGAGTATTAATTTCGGATCATTTAGGTGTCGTGTTAGCCAACGTGCAAGCTGGAACATAACTTCATCCCAATTGCTTCCCCTGCCACCCATGTCAGCAATAGACATCCAGTAGGCCTGTGTATAGGGGGCGGGACGGTGAATGACGCTGAAAGATAGTTTATGGTCCACTTTGGCATTTGGTATAACCCCGAATCGCGCAAGGTCTTCATGCGCAAATTGTCTTTCTGCCAAGGGCTCAAGCCATTCCAGTGGAGGGGCAGGTTTCATATCGGCGAAGTGCTTAGCTACCAGTCCATCAGTTAATGCCCACAACACACGTCCAACCGCAAAATCTGATCGTGATGAGGCCAGAGGTGGTGTGTTCGCGTGCTGGGTGATAATCATTCCCTTACCACGGACGCCATCGCGATAGGTATCAGCCCACATGTGCAATGTCCTGTGCAGATAGGCATGTCTCATGTGCTCCCGATACAGAATTGGCGTGACGTTCTTTGCATGCCACTCATCGGCTACTTTCGCCTCTTTCTCCTTGGAATAGCTTCCAAATGCATACATCTCTGGCGGTGCCTCACCCAGCAATCGATCTGCGGCAAGTGCATCCATCATATAGCGCAGCACAGGATCATTGATGCTGTAACCGACAAAGCAAACGGTGTAGTTACGGAACAGTTCGCTAACAAAGCGTGCAGCCCAGCGCTCGGTTAGATAAGCAAGTCCAAAATCACCGCTAGATACAACTAGACGGTCGAGCTCACCTGCCGTAGGTGCGGTGGGCACCAGACCATGCAAATAGACAAGCCCATCCCACCGATTCTTTGGTACAGGTAATAATGGGGCCTTGAAACGCTCGCCCGTGAGCGCCTTATTGGAAAAAACCTCTTCAAATAGGCGATCAAAGTTGGTGGTGATGAGACGCATACGTCCATCACGGTTCCGTGCCAGCGTCAACAATGCGTCGTGAGTAGTTGTTGCTTTTGGGGCCGTTAGATCAGGCGTGAGTATCCGGACAAGTGCCCCTCGCACAGTTTCACGACCGCCGACAATATTCGCCTCCAATAACCCGATAGCCGTGTCATACTGCCCAGACTTTATAGCCGCCTGCTGGACAGGACTAGGCACCACTCCTAGTTCGCTATAGAGGCTTTTTACGAGTCCTCCGAAGCCAGGTAGACGTGCGGGATAGGAAATACCGGCACCACAGAAAAAGACTACGCGCCCTTCTTCATGCGCCTGTAACAATCTTTCTGGGATATCCGGACCATTTGCGACGAAGGCAGGCATCAGGCCACTACTTCCCCGTTCATAAGTCGCGGCAGGAGCAGGTTGCGTGCCTTGGTTAGCTTGATATTCAGCTGCGTTAAAGTAAATATCTGCGCAAAAAGAGGCTCAACGGTGTCGTCAAATGCGGCGAGCAGACCCTGCTCCTTTGGCAACAACACAAACTGTCTACCGACATAGTCTGTGTTTAAATTTTTCTGGGTTGCTCCTTCCCCAATGCCGGCGAGTATTTCTCGCTGCTTTTCAAAAAGACAGCAATAGAGAAACCATTTTGATATACGTTTAAGCTGCTTGAAATAGAGCCATCCGTCATGGATACATCCTGTAATTCCAGTAAAGTACGGTATGCCACATGTTGCACTATTAGATAGGATGAGTTCTTGTGGCTGAAGTAAGACACTCTTTTTTACCCCGTTCTCGATGATTTTTTCAGCGGTTGAGAAAACGAAGGGGCTCTCAGATGCTGTTGCATCTCCAATCTTAAACCAGGGAACCGTTCCATCTAAATAGTCCTTGATTGGACGGGGTGAACCACCGCGTCCAACCGTACAGAAGCTTGAGATTGATTTCTTCTCCCACCCATCCGGCACATCATCTTTGATTTTGGCGTGTTCGTGTCCAGGAAAGCGGAGGTGGACGAACCACTCCTTGTAGAGCAGCCGTGCTGCCTGCTCCAGCAGCTGTATCCGCCGCCTGTTGTTTTCGATCAGGTCATCGTAGG
>JBDLIZ010000234.1:0-7677 GCA_039714615.1 Pseudomonadota bacterium
CAAAGACCAACTCCTGTTTTTCTCTGAGGATACCGATGCCGGTATCCTTGATGCTGATTTTCACGGGGTAATCACTGCGGGTGCCGCCGGTATTGTTAGCAAGCCTCAGAGTGACACCGCCATGGTTGGTAAATTTAATCGCGTTAGAGAGGAAATTTTTGATTATTTGGCCAAGTTTATCATTATCGGTGACGATGGTTCGCGGGGCCTGTTCGGCAATTTCCAGGCGAAGGTACAGTCCCTTGGCATCGAACTGGGTTTGAAACAGTTCTTGCAAACCGGTCAACAGTCCCGGCAGATCGGTATTTTCCAGGGTGAAGGAATATTTGCCGGCCTCGATTCGGGACAGATCAAGGATATTGTCGATTAGCGACATCAGATCCCTGCCGGCTTCATGAATGATCCTTGCCTGATTGGTATAGGTGGTGGGCAGGGCGGTATCGTCGGTATCGGCCAGCAGTTTGGACAACAACAGGATGGAGTTAAGGGGGGTACGCAGTTCATGACTGACATTGGCCAGAAACTTCGATTTGTAGCGGTTGCTTTTCTCTAATTGTTGGGCGTGGGTGTGTAGCGCGGTGCTGTTTTCGGCATGGGTTTTCGCCAGCTGGGTAAGCTGTTGCCCCAGCGCCTGTAGTTCCTGGGGGCCGCGCCATGCAAATGTTACGCTCTCAGACCTGTTGAGCACTGTCTTGAGCCCGGTCAACAGATCCTGCCCGAAGTGTTCAGCACCTACGGCAAACCAACGGGCAAACAGCAAGATGGTAAGGATTAATGGCGCTACGATAAGCGCCACCCTAATGACTAACTCCTTTTTGACATAGCGGATTGGAGATGGATCGACCGTACGGCCAACCCACAGGGGGCCCGATCGTTCGGTAACGAATAATGGTACCCAGATCACCTGTTCTCCACGGTCTCCCTCCCATAGGACAAGTTTTTTTTCAGAGAACAGCTTTTTTAGACCTGGAAAGTCCTCAAAGGCCGATCCGGAAGCCTGGTTCAAACTGCTGCGGGTCAGGTAATTGCCGTCGTTCAGGGCCCAATAGGTATTATGATAAACACGGGCCAAGCCACCGATGTCGATAACAATACCGACCGCTCCCAAGGGGGAGGGTATCGTATCTTGAGCTTCATTGGGGGTGAAGGGTGGATAACTGGGGCTGACTATCCTCAGGGTCATGTGCCGGGCGAGTTCAGAACCACCGGATTCAGGGCTGATGCTGATCGGGCTGGTCAGCACTCCGCCCGGTTTGAGTCGCAGGATTGAGGGCATCTTTTGAAAATCCGGCAGTGCCTTCGGGCTGGATTCCAGGACCAGTTCCAGGGTTGCGGTATTCCTTTTCAGCATGAATTGTCCCTGACCATCGTTCTTGAAAAATAAGATTTCAATGACATCGGGTTGGTCATACAGTAGCTGATTGACCCAGTTCGTGTACCGTCCACGCAGCGTTTCGAGTTCGGCGGCGTCTTCATCAGCGGCGGTGTTCAGAATGATACCGGGTTCGGGGAGTTTAGCCAGCAGGCGGACCGTCTCGATCCTACTGGCCAGATGCTGATCCAGATCGCGGAAATCCGCCCTGAGATTTTGCAGATAGGCCTTGTGATAAAACAGCTCCAACCCCCCCATCACCAAGGGTAGATTAATGGCAAGGGCGACCAGCAACGGCGTGAACCCGAACAGGAAAAGAATGATTAAGACCTGACTGCGAAGCTTCATTATGCAGCAGTATACCTGCCGCAGAGGGCGATTCGGAAGTAGGGAGGTGTATACTGCATCTCATCTTTTTGTGAGAACGTGATAAAAGGTTGATTAAACAGGATCATGGCCATCAGAACAATAAATACACAGCCCTTTGAAGGGCAGAAACCGGGGACCTCTGGGCTCAGAAAAAAGGTCAGTGTGTTTCAGCAGTCGAATTATCTGGAAAACTTCGTTCAGGCCATTTTCAATGGTCTGGAAGACGTCGAAGGTAAAACCCTGGTGCTTGGGGGTGACGGTCGATATTACAATCGTCAGGCCATTCAGATCATTCTACGCATGGCAGCCGCCAATAGGATAGGTCGTGTCCTACTGGGGCAGGGGGGGATACTTTCGACCCCGGCCGCTTCCTGCATTATCCGGGGTCAGCAGGCCTACGGTGGCATTATTCTTTCGGCGAGTCATAATCCGGGGGGGCCGGATGCGGATTTTGGACTCAAATATAACGCAACAAATGGCGGACCGGCGCCCGAGTCCATGACCGATCGGTTTTATACGCAGTCACGACAAATCTCGGAGTACAGGATTATCGAAGGCGAGGGAGAGATTGATATCGATCAAGCCGGCGTTCAGCAGCTCAATGGTATGACCGTAGAGATCGTCGATCCGGTGACCGATTATGCGCACCTGATGGAAAACCTGTTTGACTTTGACCTGATTCAGAAGATGTTCAATTCAGGCCGGTTCAAGATGTGTTTCGATGCCATGAATGCGGTAACGGGACCCTATGCCGTGCAGATTCTCGAGCATGCTCTGGGTGCCGAGCTGGGAACGGTGATCCATGGGATTCCACTAGAGGACTTTGGCGGGATGCATCCCGATCCCAATCTCACCTATGCCAAGACCTTGGTGGATAGGCTTTACGGGGCCAATGCTCCTGAGTTTGGGGCGGCGGCCGATGGTGACGGTGACCGTAATATGATCCTGGGCCGAGGGTTTTTCGTTACCCCAAGCGATAGTCTGGCCATCCTGGCGGCCAATGCCCATCATGTGCCTGGATATCGCCAGGGCATGCGCGGCCTAGCCCGTTCCATGCCAACCAGCCAGGCGCTCGATCGGGTGGCAGCGCAGCTGGGGGTCGATTGTTATGAGACGCCTACCGGCTGGAAGTTCTTTGGAAACCTATTGGATGATGGCCGCATCACACTCTGTGGGGAGGAGAGCTTTGGCACGGGTTCTGATCATGTAAGGGAAAAGGATGGTCTGTGGGCCGTTTTGTTCTGGCTCAATTTGTTGGCACTGAAACGGGATTCCGTTGAGAACATCGTTAAAAAGCACTGGCGGCAGTACGGTCGCAACTACTATTCCCGACATGATTACGAGGGTGTGGCTCAGGATGGTGCACAGTCCCTGTTGCAGGCGTTGCGTGAACAGTTAGGGCGCTTGGACGGTAAGCGCTATGGCGGTTTCACCGTATCCCTCAGCGACGATTTTGCCTACACCGATCCTGTCGATGGGAGTGTGAGCCAGGCTCAGGGGATACGAATTGGATTTGAAGTCGGTTCGCGTATCGTTTTCCGGCTCTCGGGCACCGGTACCGAAGGGGCCACCCTAAGGGTGTATATCGAACGCTTCGAACCCGATCCCGACCAACAGAACGAAGATCCCCAGCAAGCGCTTGCCGAACTCATTGAGATTGCCGAACGGTTAGCCAGGATAAGGCACTATACCGGGCGTAGTGCGCCCACTGTGATCACGTAGGAGCGTAGAAGTCTTTATCAAATCCCCCTCAAAACATCTATCCCAGGGATAGAGGATTGAATGGGCAGGGTGTCAATGTTTTTGGCTTTTAACATAGCCAAATCGTATCTGATCTTTGCCAGAGGGTTTTTTTGGTCGGAAATATCAACTTGAATACTGTATTCAGTAAAATCCTTGCCGCTGTTAATCGTAGGTTCATCGGCAAAAAGATTATTCTCAGCTAGATAATTTTCGATCGCTTCAGTCAGGGAATTTGGCACGTTGAAGAGTATCATCACCTTATTTTCGGCATTTACGGAGCCATATAGATTTAATACCAGCATCCGCAGCAGGGCACTTTTCTCCGTATCCATTTTCATTTTTGAATTGACCCATATCCCCGTCTCTGACAGCATGACGGTATCAATGGCTTTTAATCCGTAATTTCGTAATGCGCTGCCCGATTGGGTGATTTCAAGTCCTAAATCGGCTCCGCAGTTTTTCACCTTGGCCTCCGTTTTTCCCCAGGTCTCATAGATCAATATGCCTTGGTCTATCTTGGCCGGGGTTTTGTATTTTTGAACTGAAAAATTGGAGAATTTTTCTGCAATATTTAGTCTTTCGAGTTTCTTTTGTATCCAATCCAGTGCCAGATAGGGCATTTCAGAGACCACGGTAAGCAACGGATGCTTTGAATAAAAGTCAGTTAAAAATCCTTCAATGTTATTGAATCCGCTTTTTTGATCGATGATCCCAACAATGCGCACGTCGCCACGCTTTAAGGACAGGACCTTGTCAAGCTGTATCTCCGTATTGTATTCAAGCTTGAGTTCAACGACGCGCTCTTTAATCCAGTCATCACCGGCGATGGCGACATCGAGCTCGCCAATACCCAGCTGAGATCCGAATTCTTGTGGTCTGCCATCCCACCCGAACAGATAATTAAAGGTTCTGAAGCTGCTTGGTCCACCCGATTGGTAGCCGGAGGTTTTGAAACCGGAATTCTCCAGCAAACTTAACAGGTTTCCCCCTCGTTTGGGATTTGCCAATGAGCCGGCGGGTAATCCGATTTTCAAATACTTGTTTTCCATGACCTATTTTAGCCCCCTACTATATTAAGTGTGTCGTCATCATTAATCTTACGGTAATAACATGATTTATAGGGCATACCGTTTTGTTGCTTGGCATGGCAGGCGCCTTTTCCCATGGGAGTGACTAAGTAGAGTAGAGAGTTCTGCTCGCAATTGATGCGTATTTCTTCGACCTTTAACATATCTCCAGAGGTCAGGCCTTTTTTCCACAGCTCTTTCCTGCTCCTTGAATAATAGGTTGCATAGGTGCTGCTACGGGTTTCCTCAAAGGCCTCTTTATTGGCAAAGGCAAGGATGAGTACCTCTTTGGTATGAACATCCTGTGTTACCACGGGGATCAGTGTATTACCATCCGCGCCAAAATTTAATAGGAGTTTGTTGGTGTATTCTTTACTCATAATTTTGAATTCTGACCACCTCGCGGTTGATCAGACCTTTGATCGCGGGGCTATGAAAGCCTTTGGGTTTGATGTTACGAATGAATTCCGAATAGCGGTTCACGACCACGGACACTCGATAATAGATGGTTTCTAACGAAGGTATCTTAAAATCCTCATAGAAGCTGGGAAAGGTTACCAGATCGGCTTGAGGATATAAATCTTCGAGCACATATATCTTGCGGCTAGGGGTATATACCCATCGAGTTGGATATGGTCGTCAGTGATTTGTGCCAACTCGAGATCCCCTGATCTGTCTAGTGCACTAGCCCGGATGGATATCAGCTGCCCTTGTTGCCGCCGAGACGAGCAAAAGGGTAGGCTAGGCGCAATTTTTGCCACGCCGCTTCGGCCTCATGCCTTTGCTTGAATTTCTTACTTACCCTGATCCAGGCATTATTGGCCTTGTTCATGACAAAATAGCTGCGGTTTTCCTGTTCGGTGGGGGGGGATCCTTCCATGATCAAGCTTTCCTTTTTTATTCGTGGGGTTAACGATTGCTATCATATGTTTTATCGACCAGTGATGAGAACTATTTAATAATATTGCCTAGGAGCCTGTCGGACTTAGGACGATCTACTGCGGAAAAGCCGGATTTGGACAAATTTCCCGATCCTTTTCGTTAAATAGCTACGGCTATTCGCCTCAAAGGATCAACAAATCTGCCTCAAACCGTCTTTCCCTCGCTACGACCGCCTAAGTCCGACAGGCTCCTAGGTAATAACCATTTCCGGCGGAGGCGGCGTGCTATGTACCCGGATTGTCGTTCCTTATGGACATAAAGCAGCATGATTTCTCTTATAAGCAAGGATACGAATTGGTACCAAAAATGATTAAATTTACCACCCTATTAGAGGCCCTGGAGCATAATGCTACCTTGGACAGGAGTATCACTTATATCGAGGGAAAGGCCAGGGAGCGTGAGGTTTCATTTGCGGCGCTATATGAACGGGCGCTGGGCATATTGCATCTGTTGCAGACCAAGGGCTTACGCCCGGGTGATGAATTGATCATTTTTCTGAATAATAATGAGCAGTTTATCGATGTCTTTTGGGCCAGTCTGCTGGGCGGAATCGTCCCGGTCCCGGTGGCGGTGGGGATCAGCGATGAGCACCGCCACAAGCTGCTCAGGATCTACCAAAGCTTGTCCCGCCCCTATCTCTATACCGACAGCAGAAGTCTGACCCGGTTGGAGGCCTTTGCCCAAGCCAGTGGGTTGAGCACGTTGTTGGCAAGGCTGCAGCAGCACACCCTGCTGGTGGAGCACATCCACGATATCTCTACTGCCGGCAGACCCCATACCGTAGCGGCTGGGGATACGGCCTTCATCCAATTTTCATCGGGTTCCACCAGCGAGCCGAAGGGGGTAGTCCTTACCCACCACAACGTTCTTACCAATATCAATGCCATTATCGAGGGGGCACAGTTCAGCGATCAGGACGTGAGCCTGAGCTGGATGCCGCTGACCCATGACATGGGGCTGATCGGTTTTCACTTGAACATGCTGGTATGCGGAATCGATCACTATCTCATGCCCACTGAACTGTTCGTTCGCAGGCCAATGTTATGGTTACAGAAAATTGGAGAAAAGAAGGCCAATGTCAGCTGTTCCCCAAATTTTGGTTACAAACATGTGCTGAAGGTCTTTAATGAGACCAAGCTACAGGGCACCGATCTATCGCATGTGCGCTTGATATTCAATGGGGCCGAGCCCATTTCCGCCCGACTTTGTGACCAATTTTTGGATCGCTTGGGGCCCTTTGGACTGAAGAAATCAGTGATGTTTACCGTCTACGGTCTAGCTGAGGCGAGCCTCGCCGTGTCTTTTCCCGCTTGCGGAGAGGTGTTCAAGACCCTGTATCTGGATCGCAATGTGCTCAAGGTTGGTGAGAAGGTGAAATATTTGAAGTCAAATGACCGTCAGGCCGTGAGCTTTGTCAATGTTGGGAGCCCGGTACGTGATTGCCAGGTCAAGGTGGTAAACGATTCGTCCACGGTGCTTGCTGAAGATAGGATAGGGCACATCTATATCAAAGGTGACAATGTTACCGGTGGCTACCTGAACAATGAGCAGGCCAATCATATGGCATTCGATCATGATGGTTGGTTGGATACGGGTGATCTTGGTTTTATGAGTGATGGCGAATTGGTGATCACTGGGCGGGCTAAGGACATTATTTTTGTCAATGGTCAGAACTATTTTCCGCACGATCTGGAATCCATCGCCCAACAAGCCGGTACCCTGGAGCTTGGTAAGGTGGTGGTTGCCGGGACTCGGATCGAAGGCGCCGACGTAGACGATCTGTTGGTGTTCATCCTGTTTAGGGGGGCCATGAAAGACTTTCAGGGGCTTGCCACCCAGGTCCGACGGCTGGTGAACGAGCGGGCAGGCTTGGAGATTACCCATGTCATCCCCGTTAAACGCATCCCTAAAACCACCAGCGGGAAGGTGCAGAGACATCGATTGGAGGAGCAATACCGGCAAGGGGGTTTTGCGCAAATCATCACGCAGTTGCAGGATCTACAGAGTGCCTGCGCGGGTAACGACGCCGTGGCACGCACCAAAATAGAACATGCCTTGAAGCAGGTTTGCGATACGGTCATTCCGGACAAGCGAGTCGGCTTGCAGGATAATCTCTTTGAGATCGGCACCAGTTCGTTGGCCTTGGTCGAAATCCACGAAGCGATAGAGCAGATCTTCCCCGGT
>JBDLIZ010000235.1:0-7659 GCA_039714615.1 Pseudomonadota bacterium
CGCCGCATGATCGTTCGTATTCAAGGCGCGACAATAGGCGCATAGCCTAGCTATGTAACTATTGTCGCAACGCCGAAGACGGGCGATGAGGCAAGCCAGTTGGGTAACTTATTTTGGTAGCATTCCTAAGAATGGATCGACATTAGTGCGGCTAGGCAGCTCAACCGAGGCTAAGTAACCGGAAAACTCATTCGTCATGGGTATATGTGTTACGCCTTCCTACTTCCCTTGGGTATAAGCTGCTCAGGATTTCGCCGACTCTCCGGCGGAATGCGCATAGGCCTTGGCCGTGACCGAGTCCGCGAGTTCATCGATCTGCTTGAGGTAGATCACATGCTGCGGAGAATCTATCCGCGAGTAGTTCAGATTCCTGCACAGGCCGGTAAGGCGCGTGAAGTAATCGCGCACGGCGTTCTTTTCGCCGAAGCAGTACTCGCGCGTCACCAGATCGTACACCAGGGTAAACATCCATTTCTGCCGCTCGAGGAGGGTTGAGGCATCCACTTCGTCGAATGCGTCCTGCTGGAGGTACACCATGTCGACAAACAAAGATTTTTGGTAGCTCACGAAGTTCGCCAAGGTGATACCCTCTTCGCCTGTGACCTGCATCATCTCAAAGATACCATTGCCATCCCTGAGCAGATCAAGCATCTCCTTGACCCGTTCCGTCCAGCCATGCCCGAGCTGTTTTTCGAACCACTCCCTGAGCTGATCGTGATACCGGGACCAGGACAGCAGCGGGTCTACGGACGGATAGAAACGCTTGTAGGCACGCTCGGCGCTGAGGCCCAAAAAGGTCTTGACCGTGGCGAGGGTAGACTGGGTGACCGGCTCTTCGAAATTACCCCCGGCCGGGGAAACCGTACCGATCATTGTGAGACTGCCGACCACACCGTCGTTCGTACGAATGATTCCGGCGCGCTCATAGACCCCCTTGATGGAGGAGTCGAGATAGGCGGGAAACGCCTCCTCGCCAGGAATCTCCTCTAGTCGTCCCGATGTTTCGCGCATGGCCTGGGCCCAGCGGGAGGTCGAGTCCGCTAGCAGCAGAACGTCATAGCCCATCTGGCGGTAATACTCGCCCAGCGTTATGCCCGTGTAGATAGATGCCTCGCGCGCCGCCACCGGCATGGAGGAGGTATTGCAGATGATGATGGTACGCTCCATCAACGAACCGCCACCCCACGGATCCTTCAGCTTGGGAAACTCGGTGATGGTCTCCACGACTTCACCGGCTCGCTCACCGCAGGCAACGACGATCACGATGTCGACATCGGCGTAACGTGAAATCAGGTGCTGGAGTACGGTCTTACCCGCACCGAACGGACCTGGAATGCAGCCTGTCCCACCACGTGCGATCGGGAAAAACGTGTCGATCAGGCGCTGGGTAGTGATCAAAGGCTCGCTTGGATAGAGACGCTCCGAGAAACGCCTGCGCAGTAACGCCTGCGGGATGGAACGCCGCACCGGCCATCGCTGCGTGAGGGTTATGGAATGCTCCTTGCCCGACTCGTCCCGGATCCTGGCGACGGGTATGTCGTTGGTGAAACTTCCCTGTTGAATCCAGGTGACTTGAAGCTCGCCTCGTTCATCGAAGGGGATCATGATCTTGTGTGTATAGCGGCCCTCCTGCACGGTACCTAGGGTATCTCCCGCCCTGAGCCTGGCGCCAGTCTGTACCGCGGGGACGAATGACCACTTGGTCTTGGGGTTGAGCGCCGGTTCATCCACCCCGCGGGGCAGGAAATTACCGTAGGCGAGGGAGAGTTTCTCGAGCGGGTTCTGCAGACCATCGTACACTTCACCGAGCAGACCGGGACCCAAGGCCACCGACAACAATTCACCGGTCTGTTCCACGGGGTCCCCGATACCTATCCCATGGGTGCTCTCAAACACCTGCACATCCGCGAGCCTGCCGCGCACCACCCTCAGTACTTCCGCCTTGAGTCTTTCCTGCCGCCCCTGCGTCATGCGCCGTGGGCAGATATACACCACCTCGTTTTTCATCAGGGGGCGGCCACCCTCTAGCATGTCGATCGTCACTATACCTTCCTGAACGGCAACCACTCGCGCCGGCTTGACTGCTTCGCTCATGGAGTGGCCCTCATACAAACAGCTCGGCGTGGTCACCGAGGCCGGAGTTGACGAGGGTTTGGAAACGCATCACCGCCTTGCGCCCCTCGTTGCGGGTCCAGCGAGCGATGATGTTCCAACGCAGGACATAGATCACGACCGCGGTAAAGTCGAAATAATGGCCCTCGCTGGCACGACCGAGCTTGTTCCAGACCAAACCAAGGAGTAGCCGTTCGAGGCCCAGGGTATCCCGGTCATTCAAAAACCGGTCTGCCTCGAGTACCCATGGAAAGACCCCTTCCAGACGAAAACCAGGCTCGCTCCAGTAATGCTGGATTTGGTCCAACCAGCGGCCGAATCCCCAATCTCGCAATCCACCTGGCGCGTTCTGACCAAGCGCCCGCCGCCGCAGGGCCGCCACTAGGGTCCGCAGCTCCAGTCTCCACGAGACGATATCACGCAACAACTCATCTCTCAGCGTCGACATGAGCTGCCTGGAAAGGGCCGCGATCTCGGCATCCGACTTCCCGATCGAATGATTCCACCAGTGCAACAGTTTCTCGATCTCCCGCAGCAGGGCCCTATCCTCCGTATCCAGCATCTGCAAGCGAGTCTCCAGACGGATGCGTGAGAGCGGTGTCTGCTTAGCCGCAAATAGCCGGCCGTGATGAGGCAGGCTCGTCATGAGCGTCGTATACTTGTCCGCTGTGACCATTATTTCACGATTCCCTCGATCAGGGCTCGAAAGCGGGGTTGCAGATGCTGGAGAATCAGGGAGGCAACCGCCCCATCGGTCAGCTCCAGCGTGACGTCCTGGTCCACCAGCCGCAACCTGATGCCGCCCTCGATGTCATCCTCAACCCGGAAGCTGACCCCCTCGCGCAGTATGTCCGCGCTCACCAACCGTACGAAATGGGTCAGCTTACCCTGTTCCAGTTGTTCCGGATCACGGCTGAGTTGCTCGAGTCCCATCACGTCCCGGGGCAACAACACCTCTAATTGCCCGTCGACCGTCACATCCTCCTTCACTCGCCCGACAACCTCCAGGATCATCTGTTTCAGGAGCTCCTGCTTGCGCATCTCCGCGGAAATCAGCCGTCCGACCTCGCTGGCAAACTGCCCGGCCAGGGTAGTCTTGAGGGCGAGCAGGGCATCCCGGGCCGCAACGTTCAAGGCCTCCTTGCCCGCTTTCTCATGGTATGCAGCTTGCTGTTGTGCGGCCTGCTTGATCTGAACCGCCTCTTCCTTGGCCTGCTTCAGGATCCAGTTTGCCCGCGTCTCGGCCTCCTTGACGATCCTTTGCGCCTCCTTTCGACCCGCGGTGACCCCCTCGTCCCGGAGTCGGGCGATCAACGCCTCGACACCGGATGATACCCTAGCGGCATGATCCTCATTACTCACGGAAGCGACCTCCTAAGCGGCGGGCAAACCCGCGCTGATCACCAATGCAAACACGAATGCGAACACCGCGAACCCTTCGACAATCGCCGCCGGCGCGAGCGAAAGGCCGAAAATATCCGGCTTGATCTTCGCGGCATTGATAGCGGAAGCGCAACACTTACCCTGGTGGATGGCACTGAACGTCAACGCCAATCCCGCGAACACACCGATGCCGAACATCCCCGCTGCCGCCTCCGCGATGTTGGCCCTGCTGAGAGTGAACATGACCACGATGCCGTAAATGACCTGGGAGGAAGGCATGGCAGAGATGCCCACGTAACGTCCGTGCCCACTTTCGGTCTCGATCATGGCTCCTATCGCCGCCTGACCGGCGATCGAGCAGCCGATAGCGCTGCCTATCGCCCCCAGCGCCATGGGTGCGTACAGACCCGCCCAGCCGAGGGCCAACACAAATTCGTTCATTTCTCGATCTCCTTCTTGGCAAAAGCGCGGAAGGGATAGCCTTCTTCCGATATCCCCCAGCTGAAAAACTCTATAAAATTCAAACGCAGGCCATGTACGAATCCACTGATAACGCCGAGCATCAGGTTGATAACATGCCCAAGCACCAGCACCAGGATACTGAGCAACAGTCCCAAGCCAGGCACCGCCTCCTGGATCTGACCGGCCAATTGGTTGAACGTTATCGCCAACGAGGCACTGGCCAGGCCGAGCGCGAACAGACGCATGTAACTCAGCACGTCGCCGAAGATCTTGGTGATGTTGGTCAGTGACTGCAGTCCGTCCACCAACCTGAGCAGAGCGGACCGGTAGGAGTCGACCTTGCGCGCGCTCGAAAATAGCGCGACCACGAACAGACCGACAATCAGCAAACCGATGCCGGCTTGCTGTAGAGCCACAGGTCCAAAGCCCGAGACCCCAAACCATATCAGCAAGCCGCCGAAGATCGCTCCGATCCAGCCGAGCGGCTGTGCGTTGGCGGGGAAGGAGCCGATCTTCCAGGCAAGCGCCGCGTTTGCAAGGGCCAGATGGAAACAGCCAATGGTGACCGACAAGCGCATCATGGTGTCGAAGTCTTGCAGATCCAGCCGGTGTAGCCAACCGCCCGGGGAGTCTGGCGGCGGCGATATACCAAAATAGCTTCCCACCAACACGCCGTATGCGAACGAAGCGCCCAACACCGTGAGCGCCAAGCGGCGGAAACGCCGACCACCTGGCGTACCGCCCATTCGCCTCCAGAAGTAGGCCACGATCCCGGCCAATGCCAGGGTGTAGCCGGCATCGGCGAGGATCATGGCGAAGAACAGGGCGAAGGAGAAGAAGACAACCGCCGACGGGTCCCAGCTCCGGTAGGATGGCGTCTGGTAGAAACTGACCAGATCCTGGCCACCGCCGACGCCCGGGGGGTTAGACATCAGGGTCGGGGGAGTCTCGTCCCGGCCCGGCGGCTCGGCCGTCAGGGCGAGCTTGTACTCGCTCGCAAATCGCTCTATCAGCTCGCGGTCGCGTCGCGCCGCCCAACCTTGCACGATGAAAATCCCGTCTCTCTCCAGGGTCCGGCTGCAGGCGAATTCCAGCGAGGCCCTGTCCTGCGCCTGTGCAAGATTGCGCCTGATGAGGTATATCCAGCGGCTCAAGGCCTGGCGCTCGGCTTCGATATCCTCCAGTTCGATCTCGGCCGCGTGCAGCTGCCGGTGTAATTCCTCCAGCGCCACTGCGCCTGTGTGGGTGCGTGGCACGGGCAGCGCATCATGCGGCGGTTCCTCCAGCGCGACTACCGTAACGTAGGAAAAACGGTTATCCCTGTAGATCTCCTGCCACGGCAACTCCAGCTCCGCCAGCTGCTCCATCTCAGTGATCGGCAACTGGTAGAACCAGAGCTTGCACCCGGCCAACTCGTTTTGCTTGGGTAGCCGAAAATTACCCCATGGCGTGAGTTCCTGAATGCGGCGCAGAAGAAAATCGCGCCGGTCCTGCGTCGCGCGCCTGTATTGAATATTCTTGAGCACGCTGGCAACAACGCCCTCCATGTCGAAACCGGTGATATCCCTTACTTGCCGCCGAGGACGGCGCAGGTCCTGCAGACAGCGAAGCGCCCTGTAGGCATCCTCGGCATAGGGCGGCGCGACCTTTTCCGGCTCCCGGGGCTCGGGCTGTAGCGATATCAGGTGTAGCCGTCCGAGTCGCTGCAGCTCCTCCATCACCGGGCATTTGTCGGACGGCATACCGCAGAGCGTCACTTTCTCCAGGGTCAAGATGCTCAAACCGCTACCTCTTTCTTCTGTTTTGCGATCTTCGCCCGAACCACGCCAGCGCGGTCTGCGTCTGACAGATAGATCTCGATCTTCTTGATATTTGCCTTGGTGCGCGGAATCAGTACCTTGTCAAACAGGTTGACCCGCTGGGTGATCACGCGCAGCGCTTCATCCAGTAGTCGCAGGCGCCGCTGCGCTACTTGGGTACGAATACGCAGTTCCAGTGCCCGGCGCAGATAATCCACCAGCCGATCCACCCAGTGCGGTTTGCCGAGAAACGCATACTCGCGCACGCGGATATCGACCCGCGAAAGGAAGGGAATACGGGCACCCATGACATTCTGCTCACGCAGTTCCACGGCTTTCACGGCGACCATATCCGTGAGATCGATCCGTTCATCCGCGAGCATCGGAAGCGTCTCCGCGATCTCGGGATCCAGTGCCTCGAGCTTGCGGCGAAGAGCCGCCAGCTCACTGCGCGCCTTGCCCAGCTCCGCGATGAGCTGTTTGCGCTTCATATCAAGGGACGGCAGGAACTGCTCATAGCTGTCGAGCTGCCTTTTCTGCCGCGTGAGCGACGACTTGTTCAGGGACAGGCGCGCCATGGATCAACCCAACTCCTTTTCGCTGGCCATTGCCCCCTGCTCACCTTTCGGAAAATATTTGTCGATGAACATCTGCTTCATCAGCAGCTGCGCAGGTTCGAAGCACTCGGCCATGGTCTGCCAGCTCAAATCCAGCGCCTTTTCGAGAGGCATGGACACGTTGATGTCCATAAACCGCCGCTTGAATAGCTTGCCGAATTTGAGGAGCCTGTGGTCGAGCTCGGAAAGCTCAAATGCCATGGCCTGCTTCTGCTGCGCCTCCTTTGCGCTGGAATAGAACCGGATCATACTGTTCATTACCTGGCCATGGTCTTCCCGGGTGACCTTGCCGATCACATGCTGTTTGAGCCGAGACAGAGAGCCAAACGGATCGATAACACCACTATGCAGATAGTACTGACCCTCCGTGATGTAGCCGGTATTGTCCGGCACTGGGTGCGTGACATCATCGCCGGGCATGGTGGTGACGGTGAGTATAGTCACCGAACCACCCTGGGCATAGTCGCAGGCCTTTTCGTAACGTCTTGCTAACTGCGAGTATAGGTCCCCTATGTAGCCGCGATTCGAGGGAACCTGGTCCATGGCAATACCGATCTCCTTCAATGCATCAGCATAGGCGGTCATATCGGTCATCAGTACCAAGACCCGCTTGCCTTCCTCCACAGCGAAGCGCTCTGCGATGGCCAGCGCCGTATCGGGAATCAGCACCCGCTCCACGATGGGGTCCGAAGCGAGATTCACGTACATGACGGTACGGGAGAAGACGCCTGCGTCCTCGAATGCCTGGCGGAAGAAATAATAATCGTCAAACACCAGACCGAGGCCACCGAACACCACAATATCCGCATCGGCCTGTATTCCGATACGCGCCAGGAACGGATTATAGGGCTCACCGGCAACTGAAAAGACCGGAATCTTCTGGCTTTCGACCAGACAGTTGAACAAGTCGATCATGGGTACATCGGTGCGGATCATCTTGGATGCCAATACACGCCGCATCGGATTGACCGACGGCCCACCGATCTCCACCTTCGGGTCCTGCGCCAGATCCGGTCCTGCGTCGATCGGCTCACCCGTGCCCCGAAATACACGCCCGAGGATATTGCTGGAATAGGTGACCTGCATCGGGCGACCCAGAAAACGCACTGACGAGTCGGTCGAGATCCCCTTCGTGCCGTTAAAAACCTGAACCGCCACGGTGTCTCTTTTGAGGTTGATTACCTGCCCGAGCGACTGATTGCCGTGCCCATCCTCCACGATGGCGAGATCATTGAAGCAGACGCCTATATCCTGTTCGTCAGCAGCTTGAGGAACCTGTACCCGGA
>JBDLIZ010000236.1:0-7647 GCA_039714615.1 Pseudomonadota bacterium
CCACGTGGATCACGGCGCGAGCACGAGGCGGAGAAACCCGCCTCGTCCTCAAGGCCCATCTGCCGGATGGAGATCGAGACTTCGAGATGAAGGACGACGGCGCGTCGCGGGACGGCGCGGCCGGCGACGGGACGTACGGAGTGGAGCTGCCGGCGCAGCCTCACAACACGCCCGTGACGTTCCAGCTCCACGTCTTCTCGGGTTCCGGCGACCGGGTGTTCCCGCTGCGCACCGATCCGCAGCAGTTCCACGGATACTACGTCAACGACAACCAGCCCGAGTCGAAGCTGCCCGTCTACACGCTGCTTCTTCCTTCGGGCAACGCTCGCTCGTATCTCGCGGGGCTCAGCTGCAGCGGCTATCAACCGATCTCGTTCGCGCACCAGGGAGACCTTTACTCCGGCGTCGGCATCCGCCGTCGCGGGGGAAGCGTCTGCGGCGATCCGGACGTGATCAAGAAGTACCTCAAGATCCGCTTTCACAAGGGGCACGAGTTCAAGCTGTGGCCGAACTACGAGCTCGAGGGGCACAAGAACATCAACCTGCAGAGCCTCTGGACCGACAAGGCGCTCATCCGCGAGAACATAGCCTGGGCGCTGTTCGATGAGATTTTGCAAAGTACGGAAGCTTCGAATGAGCGCCTGACGCCGATCGAGCTCACCAAACAGTAGTGCCTTATACCGCTGCCGTAGCAGCATTGTTCGACACACTCTATCTGGAGGATAGCCCCGATGTGTGATACCTGTGGCTGTAATGTGACCCCCGGCAATGAGCATCTAGTCAAGGCCGGAGGAAAGTTATCAACAACCGAACAGGGCCATGAGGCCGTCGATGTATTACAAGATCTGCTCACCGAGAACGACCATCAGGCCGGGCACAATCGTGAGCATTTCGACCGTCATGGCGTGTTGGCCATCAATCTCATGTCCTCCCCGGGCGCCGGTAAAACCGCCTTGCTGGAGCATACCATCGAGGCCCTGAAAAACGAGTTGAATATCGCCGTCATCGAGGGTGATTTGGAGACCGAAAACGATGCCGAACGCATCCGCGCCAAGGGTGTGGAGGCCGTCCAGATCACCACCGGCAGCGCCTGTCATCTCGATGCTCATATGGTCCACGATGCCTTGCATCGGCTGCGCCTGAAGGGTCTGGATATCCTGTTTATTGAGAACGTGGGCAATCTGGTTTGTCCTGCAAGTTTCGATCTGGGACAGCACCGCAATGTCACCCTGTTGTCGGTGCCCGAAGGCGATGACAAGCCCGCTAAATATCCAGTGATGTTCCGCGCCGCCGATCTGGTGGTCTTGACCAAGTCCGATCTATTGCCGTTTCTGGATGACTTCCAACCGCAACGTGCCGAGCAGTATCTGCGCCGGCTCGCCAGTACCGTGCCTATGATTCGAACTTCTGCGGGGCGGCAGATAGAGATCGACCCTTGGCTGGAGTGGCTGGGTGCAGAGGTCGTGGCCCAACAGGAACGGATCAGTCGCGGGGAGACATTGCGCCCGGCGGTGCAGCCGGAGGGTGCGCGCTGGCACGCCACCCAGGCAGAGGTAACACATATACCTACTGCTGCGCCTTAAAGAGCAGCGGCATGGCGAGCGAGGTGCTAACAAATGTTGATTAATGCGAGACAATGGCTGGATAGGATACGTCGTTTAGCGCTGCCGCCCAAGGTCAAGATCATGAATGTCTGTGGCGGGCATGAACGGGCTATTACGTTGGCCGGATTGCGCGGGGCGCTGCCGCAAAACATCGAGCTCGTTCCCGGTCCCGGATGTCCGGTGTGCATCTGTCCGGAAGAGGATGTCTACGAGGCCATTCAGCTAGCGCTCAACGAGGATATCATCCTGCTGGCCTTCGGAGACATGTTGCGCGTTCCGGTCAACGGCCCCAAGAAAGATCCCCGTTCTTTGGCGCGGGCCAAGGCCGTAGGTGCCGATATTCGACCCATCGCCTCACCCACTGAGGCGGTGCGGATCGCCAAGCAGAATGTCCAAAGGAGGGTGGTTTTTTTTGCCGCCGGCTTCGAGACCACGACCGCACCGGTGGCGGCGATGCTTGCCGAGGGCGTACCGGAAAACCTCTTGGTGCTGTTGTCCGGTCGCCTGACCTGGCCGGCAGTGGCCATGCTCTTGGAGTCCGAACAGGCCGGTTTCGATACCTTGATCGCCCCGGGTCATGTAGCGACGGTGATGGGGCCCGAGGAGTGGGAGTTCGTCGTCAAAGACCATCACATACCCGCTGCGGTGGCTGGTTTTACCCCGGAATCGTTATTGGCGGCCATGTATTCGACCTTGCGTCAGTTGCTGGATAAAAATTATTTTCTCGATAACTGCTATCCGGAGGTGGTGCGTTCTGGCGGCAATGTAGCTGCCCGCCGGCAGTTGGAGCAGGTCATGAGAGTGGCGGATGCCAATTGGCGTGGTGTGGGGATCATCCCGTCCTCGGGGTTCGTGCTCAGGCGGGCCTATGCCGATCATGACGCCCGCCGGCGGTTCCCCTCTTATGCCGATGAATCCCGTAAACGCGCTGGAGAGATGCCACCGGGTTGTGACTGTGCAAGGGTGGTTCTGGGTAAGATCTATCCCAACGAATGTCAACTCTATGGGGTGGCTTGTACGCCTCGCAAACCCATCGGTCCGTGCATGGTCTCGGATGAAGGCGCCTGCCGCATCTGGTGGGCCGGAGGGATGCGTGAACAAGCGGCTCCCAAGGTGGCGTGATTCAATCGGCCAATTGCGGGTCGTGCCCGGTGCGCAAGGACAGTGCACTGTACAGTAGCCTTATTCAGGTAGTGATGACGCTACCTTTTGGGCCATGGCCAAGTTTCTAAATAGGGCGCAAGTCATGCTAACGCAGGCCCGGTGCTGGCTGATAAGCGGCCATGTGCAGGGGGTGGGATTTCGTCCCTTTGTCTATCGTCTGGCCCATCACTACAAGCTCAGTGGTTGGGTTCGCAATCGGCTGGGACAGGTCGAGATCGTGGCCCAGGGCAAGCCACCGGCATTGAATGCCTTCGGTACGGCGTTGATATCGCAGGCCCCGCTGATCGCCAGGCCCCATATCGAGTCGGTTGAGCCCACGCAGTGTTCACCGCGAAGTGGATTTCGCATCGTGCCTAGCAGTGCGCTGGACGAACCCCGTATCCAAGTGCCGCCGGATTACTTCCTCTGCGAGGATTGCCTCGCGGAACTCAAGGATCTCCATAACCGGCGTTACCGTTATCCCTTTATCAACTGCACTCAGTGTGGCCCGAGGTATACCCTGATAAGGACCTTGCCCTACGATCGGCCGAACACCTCTATGGCCGGTTTTGTCATGTGTCCGGACTGCCGCCAGGAATATGCAGACCCACTGAACCGGCGCTTCCATGCCGAGCCCATTGCCTGTGCGCAATGCGGCCCCCAACTGCAATTTCATTCCCCCAAAAACAACGAGTGGGTGAACGAGACCCAGGCGGCGTTACTGGCTTGCATCGTCGCACTTAGGGCTGGAAAAACCGTGGCGGTAAAGGGTGTTGGCGGTTATCACCTGCTCTGTGATGCACACAGTGATCTTGCCGTTGGGCGATTGCGTACCCATAAGCCTCGTCCGGACAAACCCCTGGCCGTGATGTTTCCCGAGGGGGTAGATAAGGGGTTGGCCACGGTCCTCAAGGAGGTGTACCTGAGTGATGAACAACGTGAATTGTTGACCGGTTGCCGACGTCCTATCGTTTTGGCGCGCAAACGCGCCGAGGGTTTGCTTTCCGGGCTGCTCGCAGCGGGACTGGATGAGGTTGGAGTCATGTTGCCTTACACTCCCTTACATCATCTGTTGCTGGATGATTTCGGCGGTCCGCTGGTAGTCACATCGGCCAACCTCAGTGGCGAGCCGGTATTGACCGAAAACGCCGAGATTCAGGATCGTCTGGCCAAGGTCGCGCAGGCCTTTCTGCATCACGATCGTCCCATAGTACGTCCGGCTGATGATTCGGTGTTCCGCACCATTCAGGGTGCGCCCCGCCCATTGCGTCTGGGTCGTGGCCATGCCCCGGTTGAACTGGAATTGCCCTTCACCCTGGATAGGCCGGTGCTCGCCGTGGGTGGCCATATAAAAAATACCGTTGCCCTGGGCTGGGGGAACCGGGTGGTGATTTCGCCTCACATTGGCGATCTACAGGCCCCACGCAGTCAAGCGGTGTTCGAGCAGAACATCGCCGAATTGCAACTCCTGTACAAGATTCGTGCTCAGACGGTGGTCTGCGACGCGCATCCAGGATATGCCTCAAGCCGCTGGGCGCGCCACTGCGGCCTTCCGGTCGAAAAGGTCTATCATCATCCGGCCCATGCCTCGGCCCTGATCGGTGAGCACGGGTTTGATCGGGATTGGATGGTGTTTACCTGGGACGGTACCGGCTTGGGGCAGGACGGCAGTCTGTGGGGAGGCGAGATGCTGATTGGAAAACCGGGGCGTTGGCGGCGTTCGGCGAGCTTCAGACCCTTTTACCTGCCGGGTGGCGAAAAGGCCGGCCGGCAGCCCTGGCGTAGTGCCGCCGCATTGTGCTGGGGGGCAGGCATCGATTGGCCGACCTGTCCCGCTGATGCCGATTTGATGTTCCAGGCCTGGCAACGGCGGTTGAACTGCCCTCAGTCGAGTGCCGCAGGCCGTCTGTTCGATGCCGCCGCCTCGCTAACGGGCGTACTGCATGAGGCCAGCTTCGAAGGGCAGGGGCCCATGCTGCTAGAGGCGCGGGTCAAGGAGATCGACAATGCTGAAAGTCTACCTCTTGAACAAGATCAAAACGGTCTATGGCGGAGCGATTGGCAGCCGCTGATCGCTGATCTCATGGATGATTCCCGTAGCGTCATGGCAAGGGCCGGTAGATTTCATGCCGCCATGGCCAAGGTTATTCTGGATCAGGCCAGGTTGATTGGCAGACTCGAATCGATTACCCATGTCGGGCTTTGCGGCGGGGTCTTCCAGAATCGCCAATTGACCGAGCAGGTCGTCGCGCTATTGGGGGCCGCGGGGTTCGAGGTGCAGCTGGCGCAGCGCTTGCCCTGCAACGATGGGGGACTGAGTTTCGGTCAAATCGTCGAATATGGGGCTCGTATTCCACCAAAAATATAATCATGAGTCGCTAAAACAATGGAAGACAGATACATCACCCTGGCCCACGGCAATGGTGGGCGGTTCATGCGTGAACTCATCGATTCGGTATTTGCTCGGCATCTGGCCAATCCCGGGCTTGATGTGCATGCCGATGCGGTAACCCTGCCTTTGCTGGGTAAGGAACTCATGTTCACCACCGATGGTTTTTCCGTTCAACCATTGGAATTCCCAGGGGGCAATATCGGCTCATTGGCCGTCCATGGAACCACAAACGATCTGGCGGTGGCTGGGGCGATACCGCGGTATTTGAGCCTCAATGCATTCATTGAGGAAGGCCTGGAGGTGGCGCAGCTGGAGCGTATCGTCATCAGCCTCGCCAAGGCCGCGCAGGAGATCGAGGTGCAAGTGGTAGCCGGTGACACCAAGGTCGTGCCCAGGGGTGACGGTGGTGGGCTTTATCTTGCGACCACCGGGATTGGGGTACGGGAAAAACAACATTCCCTGGCGCTGGATCAGATCATGCCTGGAGATGCCATCCTGGTCAGCGGTTCGGTTGGCGATCACGGTACCGCAGTGATGTTGGCGCGCGAGCAGTTCGGTCTCAAGGGCAGCCTGGAGTCCGATGCCGCCAGCGTATTGCCGCTGACTCAGATCCTGATGGAATATAATGGGCTGCGTTTCATGCGCGATCCCACTCGTGGTGGATTGGCCACCGTCGTCCACGAGATCAGCCATATCACTGGACATACCGTGCGCCTGCAACAGCAGGAGATCCCGGTGCGTCCACAGGTGCAATCGGTATGTGAAATGCTGGGTTTCGATCCGCACTATCTGGCTTGCGAGGGACGTGTGGTCGCAGTCATCGACAATGCGCAAGCCGATGATGCACTGGAGGCCATGAGGCAACACCCCAGTGCCCTAGAGGCCGCGCTCATCGACCACGTGGAGGGGGAGGGTGGCCATGTCGTCCTGGAAACCGAACTCGGCGGGGAACGCATTCTCGAGGAGTTGGAAGACGATCCATTGCCAAGGATCTGTTGATGCCAAAAGGTAATACCTGATCCTGCAAGTTGCTGCACTAGGAGCCTGTCGGAATTAGGCGATCGTAGCGAGGGAAATCTGTGCAAATCTGGTTTTTCCGCAGTAGATCGTCCTAAATCTGACAGGTTCCTGGGTTGCTGATTCAACCCGGTTGTCCATCTGCCCGCGGTTTGATAAGGATGGGTATATATCGAATCAGGAAAATCCCAAAGGCGGCGATCCAGAGCGCGCCGGAGATCCAGACGAGATAGGGATATTGGTCCGGAAATAACAGGGGAAGTGCGACGCGAAACAGGGCCGCCAGATGAATCAGGGCAAAGGAAAGGGCCATCTCAACGCCCACCTGCATCTGATGGCCGGTGTGACCGATGGCCACTCTTGCCATCATCCCCAGAGTCAAGCCACCGATGCCGCCCAGGGTGAAGGCATGTACTGAAATCGTGGTCAATTCCGGTCTGAATGTTGCGAGGGCCTTTAATGCAAATCCCAGGACCAGCCACCCATAACCCAGATGGAGCACCCATAGCAGGGGAGCGGTCCCGGTCTTCCAGGGTCTCCAGCCCAACCATCGCGCGGCATTGGTGAGGAAGGCCAGGGTGCAAATCAATGCGATCCAGACCGAGTCCGGGAATAGTAGATCCGCAATTAAAAGCAAGCCAACCGTACCCACGGCGGCGTTGTCAACTGCAGACCAACTTTGGGTCTTAAGTCCGGGCAGGGCGCGTTCAGTGAAAAATGGGATTATTCGCCCACCCATGATGACGATCAGCGCAATCACCAGGTTGATAGCCAGTAGCATTCCGTAACGCGCGGTATCCTGAGTGATGTGTAGCTGTTGCAGGTGCATGAGCAGATTGGCAATCGCCAGGACGAATACGATGGGGATAAACAGATAATTCTTATGTTGTCGGCGTGTTAGCAGCGGAACGGCGAGGGCAATACCCAACGCGGGCAGAAAGCTGATATCCAGGGCCGCGATCAACCAGCCGGGAAGGGTTGCCGGAAACCACTGCACGATCCTCCCTGTTAGCCACAGCAGTGCCAATGCCATCAAGGGCTTGCCGTGAACGGTCGGTATCCCGGTCCAGTTTTGGACGGCGGTGAGTAGAAATCCAGCCACTACAGCCGCTGTATAGCCGAACAGCATTTCGTGACGGTGCCAGTTCAAAGGATCGAAATAGCCGGGTTGCCAGGTGACTCCGGATAACATGGCCAGCCACGGTCCCATCATGAATAGGGCAGCGAGTCCGGCGAGCAGGAAAAAAGGGCGAAAGCCCCGCGCAAACAATGCCATCCCGCGATTGGGGTCACTCTTGCCAGATAGGTTTAAAGGTACGGTGGTTTGCATATTGAGGGGTATGGGTTTGTTATCTTAATGCGTTCCTGGATTAAGGCCGAGCGGGTAGGTAAACTACCCGGCATCTAGGAGCCTGTCGGACTTAGGCGGTCGTAGCGAGGGAAAGACGGTTTGAGGCGAATAGCCGTGGCTATTTAACGAAAAGGATCGGG
>JBDLIZ010000237.1:0-7641 GCA_039714615.1 Pseudomonadota bacterium
GGGGCTATGCGCCTGTTGTCACGCCTTGAATACAAACGATCATGCGGCGCCAGTTAGGGAAGTGTGTCGTTCGCATTCCTAATTAACTTCTTTTAAAAGACTATCATAAAAGACCAAGGTAGATTGTGCGATATCATCCCAGTCATATTTCTCTTTTAAAATTTCTGAGAAGTTAACTTTTTGCATCTCAGAAAACTTAATAGATAGTTTATCAGTTAGATCTCGTACGTCCCCTGTCTTAAAATAACAGTTTTGTGGTAAATCAACTTCCAAGTTTGCTGGAATATCACTAACTAACACAGGTAAATTGTAATTCATCGCTTCCAGAAGCACTATTGGTAAGCCCTCGTGGTAAGAAGGTAATACAAATAAACGTGCATGCGAAAATAATTGATGAAGTTTTTCACCCTTGATAAAGCCAGTGAGTAGGATATTTTTTATTCTACCCGCTTCTTTTTTTAAATTATTGCTATATACGGTTTCGTGGTCGGCATCACCAATGAGAACCAATTTAGTGTCAATACGCTTCTGGTTAGAGAATGCTTTTAAAAGATCATGAAATCCTTTTTCTTCAACAAATCGGCCGACCGCGATGATGTATCCATTTTTAATGAGCCCCAGCGATTCTATGTATTCACTTGCTTCAGTAGGGTTTACTCGAGTAACACCATTATGGATAACAGAGATGTCCTTGCGTCCATATTTATCGCGGACAATATTGGCAATAACTTGTGAAATTGTAATAACTTTATTGGAAAAACGTACCCCCAATGACTCACCTAATCGTAATGCAAATTTGGCGGTTTTTCCCCATTTTTGCCGATTGTAATCTGGTCCGTGATGAGTAACGATCGTACGGATACCAAGTAAACGGGCAAATGGAACTAACAGGGCAGGCCCTATAGCATGAATATGCAGTATATCTGTAGCAATAAACCTAGCGTATAAAACACCAATAAATGTGTGAGCAATGGCCTCTAAAAATTTTTTTCGCGGCGCGTAGACATGTATTAGACGAACTCCCTTGAAACTTGATCTTCTGTCATGCTTAGGAACGTAGGGAGTTCTAGTTAAAAGAGTAACATCACAACCTAGTCTCACTAGCCGTGGATAAAGCTCTTGGCAATGAGTTTCGACACCTCCTTGTATATTTGGAATTCCTCGTGTTCCTAAAACAGTTATTTTCATGTCGTTGAATGCGGATATCTGTATCTACATTTAGAAAACATACCCGGCTGTTTTGGCTACGTCTCGAGTAAGGTTCTCAATTATAGAGATTTCTTCGGCACTAAGATTACCGCGAAACTTGTAATTCATGTTTCGCATCTCTCCAATAGATGAGATATACGCGTGCGCTTCTTTTGAGTCCTCTAGGGTAAGCGCCTGAAATATCGTGGTCATCGTAGAATGAGGGTTTTCAACGAAGTCTTCATAGCGGACCTCAAAAAAACGTTCCTGAGATAAGCTTTGGCTGCCTTCCCGTGTTAACTCCACGACCCTTTTCCACTGGACTGCGCCTAGTGATACAGGAGATCTGCCATGCCTCTCCCATTCTACTATATACTCCTTGGTCAAACCGTTCTCCCACCAAGGTTCTTCGCCGCCTTTTCCCTCCTTCCAAAATGACACATTCTTAAGCGACGACACCACCGCACGGGGATCGCGTATCACATGCATAAAGACAGCTTGAGGAAAAATACTAGTGAGATATTCTATACGTGGAGGACCTGTCAGCTTAGTAAAAAACCTAGGCTTATTCTGGTGCCTTAGAATTTTTAGAATATAATTCTTGGCACATTCCTTTTCCTTTTCCGAAGCGACCTGACCGATGAGATAGTCCCACAGGAATTTTTCACCACAGCAGCGTTCCCATATGGAATAGGCTTCATCTGTATGTGGTAGAAATCTTCTAAGGTATGACAGAAAGCTCCCGCCCTGGTGTTTTTTACCCCTGAGCTTCCATCCGAATGAAGGGTAATTTGTAATACGGTCCAACCGTGCCAGCCAGGTAAACGCGGGAAACTTTCCTAAATAGTTGGAAAACCATCCAAGGTTTTTGTGCAATGAAAGTGCCTCGGAAATAACGGTGGTCCCGCTGCGAGGCATTCCGATCATGAATATTGGCCTGTCGATTAGGGGCGTTTTCATACTATGAATTACTGGGTACATCTTTTCGAAATCGAGGCGGCGTCTACCCAGAAAAAAAATGCGGATAATTGCAGTGTGTTAAATCAGCAGCCCACCAAGAAGATTGATTAGACATGTATGATTGACCATCGTTAGATGGCCTTTGAGTGATCGCTCTTTAGCCATTTATCAGTGATTTGAGGCCATTTGGAGATAGATCCGAGACGCGGTACTTGATCCACATTGACCAGATAATGCCCCTTTAGATCAATATTGTGGCAAAATTCGAACCATCGGTTATACATGAGCCCCAGCTTTGTAGGATTTGCGTATATCGTTTCTAGTCTCTTTAAGGTTCGCATTGTTCTATCATATTTATGTGTGAGTACCTTTCCTTGTTCTCGTCTTTCATTTACACGCTTACGGCGTAGTTCAATTCGATGTAACAGCGTATCAGGACTGGCATACAAGGTCATGAAAATAATGTCATCTGATGCTTTAAGTATGGTCAGGCGTCCTTTTTTATCATAGCCGGGTCGGAGTAGATATTTAATGGCAGGGTAAGGAATCGTGTAATGCAATATTAAATGTAGTTGATCGGGATTTTCTAGATTAAATATTTCTTCCTCATGTAAAAAAATATCTCTGAATATCCAATTGTGGATGCTTTTCGTGCCGAGCTGCTCTTCTACATGCTCCAGTTCGCCTTGCATTAATTGGTTGATAAAAGTAGATTTTCCGCAACAAGACGGTGCGGCAACAATGATCAGACGCTTAACCTTATTCATCTGTCTTATGAGGGATTGATACCCATGATGGATGGGTTTTTGGATGCGCAGAGTGTGTTGGATTTGTTGGAGAGCAAGGCAGAACACGTAAGGCATCGTTATTCCTATGGTTTTCGTGTTCTAACGCCGCTATGCGGCAAAGGCGATGTGCTATGGGTCCTGAAAACTCATTCGTCATGGGTATAAAGGCTATGGCAATGAATTAACACTGAGGGCCGCATGCTGATAGGGCTGAAATGACAGCATGTTAGAGCCTTGACTGGGCCACGGGCTCAAGTTTTCCGTTGGTATAAAGTTCATGGTAATAGCGGTGGCGTCGTTTGCCGCTAGAGGTCTTGGTCATGCTCCCCTCGCCGAGCAATATAGCCTCGCTGACCTTCACGCCCAGTTGCCGGTTTATCGAGCCGGCGATGTTACGCATGATTGTTTGTTCAGGGACGGGGCTGGTGTCACGCTTCTCAGCCACGATGATGAGGCGTTGTGTGCCCGCCTGTTCATCATCTACACCAAACACGGCAAAACAGCCCTTTCTCAGACCTTCGACTCCCAGTAGCGCCTTCTCGAAATCGCTGGGGTCGTACTTTTTGCCGTTGAGATTGATTCGCTCCTTGAGCCGACCCAACCAGAATAGCTCACCGTTGCGTTGATAGCCCAGATCCCCGGTGCGTAAAAGTTCACCTTTTATGGCCTTCTTGGTTTCCTTAGCGTTGCTCAAATATCCCAGCATACGTGAAGGACTGACAAAAGCAACCTCGCCTACTTCACCATCGCCAAGAGCGCGGTGCTTGCGTGAGATGATCTTGAGTTCGAGCCCTGGGTAGGGTCGTCCCACCCCTACCGCTGTCACTGTCTTGGAGGGTCCGGAATCGGATCGCTGCACCACCATGGCCTTGCCGTGCTTGAATAGGGTGTCGGCGTTAAGGTGTTCTACAGCAAACATACCCTGCGGATCGCTGAAGGTGGCTCCACCAACATTTTCCGCCATCCCAAAATTGGTCTTCAGCGCCTGCATGCTCACGCCATGACCACTAAAACGTCGATGAAAGGTCTCAATGGTCTCCAGATGAATGCGCTCGGCCGCATTCCAGAAGGCCCGTACCCGATCCAGCCGTACTCCCTCAAGTTGATCGTCACGTACCCAATTGGCGGCAATTGCATAGCCAAAGTTTGGCGACCAGGTCATGGTGGCGCCCACGTCGGTCAAGGCCTTGAGCCAGATCACTGGGTTTTTGACAAACTCGAAAGTGCTCATCATCACCAAAGGGATATCCTGCACCATACAGAACAGAAAATTGTTCACCAGACCCATGTCGTGATATAGCGGTGTCCAGTTTACAAAGACATCGTTTTTGGTTGTCCCCATTCCCTCGACCATGCCGTCGAGTGCGGCCAGTACTCGCGTATGATTCCAGACACAAATCTTCGGAAATCCCGTGGTGCCGGAGGTCAGCTGCATTGCAACGACTGTCCCGGGATCAGGGAAATGGCAAACCTTATCTGCGGTAGCCGAGTCATTCCCTAGCTTGGCCTCTCCAAATATAAATTGTACCTTGTTATGGGTCTTTGGCAATTCTTCGAGCAGTGCTTCGAGATGGATACTGGTGATCACCATCCGGGCCTGGGTTTTTCTGAGCAAATACCTCAATACCGCCTTGAGATTCGAGTGATGTCCGCGCACGATAGGCGGTGCGCTCAGTACGGGTATGGCCCCAAGGATCAGCACTGCCATCAGATTGGTGGTGCTGAACTCGTCATTTTCAGGAATCAGGATACAGACCTCACCAGGGCGCAAACCCTTTGCAGATAGCGCCTTGGCTCTACTCAGCCCCGCCTCGTAAAGCTCTGCATAACTGCGCCAAGTATATTTACCAGAAGGCTCATAAAAGGCCAAAGCTCGCCCTTGCGGCGAGTGCTCATACCGGCGGTACAGCTTCGCTTGCAGCGATTGCGGTGCTTTCTCTACCATGGTTCTCTCTTATTAAATTTCGTGCATGGAACTCGGAAGTGGATCGGTTGGAATGTGTGGCGCGTTGGGTATTAAGGACTAAATTTTGGATTGAACAAGCCTTTCTATATCGGCGATGGTGCCAAAATTCTCTTCATCGGTCTCATGAGGTGCAACACTGATGCCATAGCTTTCTTCCAAAAACGACACCAGTTTGAGCGTGGCTAAGGAGTCGAGGACGCCACCTGCTATTAGGGGAGTGTCGTCGGTTAACTGTTCTGGGTCTTCATTCTGTAGGAATTCTTGCATTATAAATTCCTTAACGCCCTCTTTAATGGGTTTCATATCGTTCTATCTCCAGGGGTATGGATTTTGTCGCTGGTTTATCGGTAATCGTCTGGCGAACTGCCGAGCGAATATTTCATCTTCAGGTGTATTCCAGGTTGGGTCCAAAAAATCATTGGTGGGGGTGAATATTCCTCCGCCTGCATTTGTGTAGCGGATGTCGTTATTAAAAATTCGAGACTTTTGGTTTATATGAAGACTAATGAGCTAATGATACTGTGCGGGTATGATTCCGTAACTTCCCCTAATGCTCAATGATAATGGTTTTAATGTGATGAACGACAGGGAGGTCTACGATGGGGCTCGCAAGAAATCCGACAGGTTTGACCCGTGGGGTATTCTAGCCGGTTTCAGATGTATTCGCGACGGGTATCGGGAATACCTACTACCGGCCCGGTCATCACCGAATCTACTCATGGACTCAACAGTGCTACGACCGCCTAAGTCCGACAGGCTCCTAGTAAAATCTGTATTGCACCTTCAAGAGCCGAGCTATGAAAAGAACATGGCATTGGCTAGTTCGTGGGTGGCCTGCATGCGTTCGCATGACTGCTTTGCGATGTCGTCTAGTTGATTTCTGTTGAGTTTTAGTTCCTGCGGACAGGGCAGTTGGTGAGGGTTCCTGCTTAAGTCATTGGATTGATAAACAGGGTGGTGATTTTATCGTCGAAAATTCTTTCCACCATCCACACACTGGCAACAATGGCCGCGGCCAAGGAGCCTCCTTTTAGGATCAAGCTAGGATAAAACCAGGTATTCCGGTAACTATAGGCCAACGGGAATACCAGCATTACAATCATCAGCTGGCCGATTTCCACGCCCAGATTGAAACCCAATAAAACGCTTGCCATGGTGTCTTTGAATAGTGATAGATCGGTCAAGGCATTGGCAAATCCAAAACCGTGTATTAGACCGAACCCAAACGCCAACCAAATACGCGAAGCTGAAAATAAGGGTTGCAGATTGTTGAGTGCCGCGATCACTACCGAGAATGCGATTACGGATTCGACCCAGCGCTCTGGTAGATTGATCATTTCTAGGATAGCCAGAGAGAACGTGATGGAATGGGCGAGGGTGAATGCGGTTACTATTTTTAAGACATCAATCATCGCCGGTTTGAGTTTATCGACCGATGGCCAGCGATGGTGATGGTATTTCAGTACTGCGGGCAGTATCAGGGTTAGAAGAAATAAAATGTGGTCCATACCTACCCAGATGTGCCATATACCCTCAGTAATAAACGATATAAAAGTTTCTGTTAACGCCGGCGGGATTGGAGTGACGACCGTTTGCAGGTTATGCGAATGCAGTATGGTTTCAAAGACAGGATTGTTTGCCTGGTCTTTGACGCTAAGAAACTGTCTATGACCGGAGGAAAGTTGACCCAGTAGCGGCGAAGATACCAAAATCGATGAACCGTTCATCCGCTTAAATTGCAGCTGAAAACGCAGGCCATCATTTTGGTCTATTACAACGTCCGAGTGTTGAACCTCAAGCCTTTTGCCTGAAATACGCAGTATCAGTGCGTGCTCAGCAAGCGCTTGGAGTTCAGGGCGAGCGGCGCCATACTCCATTGCACTTACCCTGCCATCGTGGTCTAAATCAATCGGCGTTAATAATTCGATGTCACGTCTGGCGAAGTTCAGTTGAGCGAACCACCGATGGTCACTCAAAGTCAGTACGGCGAGACTTAACCCTGGGTCGTGGGCATGCGCGCAAGGCATACCTAGCATACTGATCAGCGCAATTAATCGGGATATGCAAAAAAAAGGTTTCATGATCTTGGCTGCGCTCTATAAAGGGGTGGGCCAGGAGTAGTGGCCCACCCCTATTGATTGCCGGTTGGTACTCAGTGGTGGCTGTGATTACGTCCATTGAGCGGGGTTGCCGCATAGGGGAAGACCTTGTTATATGCGATATCGTTTGCATCGACACCATCCCCGCCCGGGCCATTGATGATCAACGGATCGCCGCGCAAGTCACTGATCGCTGCGGTAACTGCGATATCAACCACATCATCACCAAAGCGGCGTCCATTAGGCCAACCCCCGGGAATCGATCCGGTGGGAAAACCGGGCAGACCCGCTTGAACCGTGCTGGTGAGTGCGTCACCGCCAAATACACTCAGGGATGAAAAGCCCGCATCATCCGGGTTAGTTAGATGCGTCGGACCTCCGCCTGCTAAACGTGCCGGGCCGGTGGAGAGGTCGACCTTGATCAGATCCGGGATGAAGATGCCCGCAATATCGGTACGATTGTCTAACAGGTTATCGGGCAATCCCAGCAGGGGCACCAATACGGCCGCAAGTTCGGGTTGCTCGGCGTATTTGCGGAACAGTTTGTTGGACGAAGCCGCTACGCGGAGAAAGGCTTTGAGGCCTGATTAAATCTAAAATGTAACCTCACGCCCTCGCATAGAGGGATCATTCAGCGACG
>JBDLIZ010000238.1:0-7621 GCA_039714615.1 Pseudomonadota bacterium
TCTAACACCTCAACGCTCAGCGCTTGGAACACTGGGATGAGGCGCAGGGTCTAGCGGATCAAACCCCCGCCTTTAGGCAACGCCATCAGGCGCTGGAGCAAGCGATACAACAGATGCGTGAGTGCTGCGACCAAGCACTGGAAAAGCACAGTCTGCATGTCGCCCAACGCGAGGTCCTCAACAGCCTGAACAATCACTGGCTGGGATTGACCGTTTTTGTGAAATTTCCTCAAGTTCCCATGGATAACAATACGGCGGAACGGCGCATGCGCAACCCGGGGATGGGGCGAAAAAACTATTACGGCTCCGCTCGCCAATGGAGTGCCGAGCTGGCGGCGATGATGTTTTCACTGCTTCAAACCAACCTGCTCTGGAAGCTTAACCCACACCACTGGCTATATCGCTATCTCACGGCCTGTGTGGAAAATGGGGGGCAACCCCCGGCGGACCTCTCCCCCTTTATCCCCTGGATGATGAGTGAACAACGCAAACAGCAGTTGGCCGCCAATGACGGCCACCGATCCCCCTCAACAACAAACCCCTCTCATTGCCTCTCAGCCACCATGAGACGTTATTGCGGACGTGATTTTACCGATCAGGAACTGGAGCAGATTCGCGGACTCATCACTGAGGATCCGAACCGCACGCGTGCCGACCTCTCACGTTTAACCTGCCAAGCATTGGCCTGGTTCAAGGCCGATGGCGGTCTAAAAGAGATGTCATGCCGCGTTGCGATGTTACGGATGGCCGAAGGCGGCCTCATCACCCTACCGCCGCCACGGCGTAAACCGCCAAGACAAAAGATCCGATTCACCGCGCAGACCGATCCACAGCCGGGAATGACTCAACCGGTCCATGCCTTACCCCCTCCGCAGCTCTGCCCGGTGGTGCATCGTGACCACTCCCAGTTGTGGAACGAGTACATCCATCGTTACCACTACCTTGGGCACAAGCCGCTACCCGGTGCGCAGCTTCGCTACTTCGTCACCATAGACCAACAGATTGTCGCCGCCTTGGGCTTTGGTGCCGCGGCCTGGCAGACTGCGCCGCGGGATCAGTTTATCGGCTGGAGCCACGCACAACGCCAAACTAACTTGCCGTTGATTGTCAATAATGCTCGCTTTCTGATCATGCCCTGGGTGGATTCAAAAAATCTTGCATCCAAGATCTTGGCTATGGTGGCACGCCGACTGCCTGATGAATGGGAGCACCAATATGGCATTCGCCCTGTTTTATTGGAGACTTTTGTAGATACGCAGCGTTTCACAGGCGCTTGCTACAAAGCGGCCAATTGGATCCATGTCGGCAAAACCAAAGGACGAGGAAAACTTGGACCGGCGGGTAAACAGAGCGTGCCGATCAAGGACATATGGCTTTATCCGCTATGTCGCCAATTTAGGCAACAGCTAACCCGCTGATTCTATTGTTGGTGGGTTGGCCGAATATTTACTTGATTTTGATTGTAAGGTGTTGAATTTAAAGTTATAGATTTGTCAATAACCAGGAGAACATCCTGTGGTTTGGTGTCACGAATATGATGGAGGACGTGCGTTTTATTCGGGAATGGGACATCATGCTAATGAGCAGTTTGCTGATCATATTTTAGGTGGGATTTTATATGCTGCAGGTCAATAATGAAAGAAAAGTTTGATGTGAAAGAATATACAAATCATTTTGCATTGAGGCTGGTTTTGTTTGCCTTCATGGGAATTGGTTGGGATGTTTTAATGACTTTGCTGCAGAAGTTTATATCAGGAAAGATTACGATAAGTGCCATTTGTCCGGCATCCGCTTGGATGTATTTTGCCTATTTTGCTTTACCAATTGCTCTTTATCCAACAGCTTGGTTGGTAGAAAGGTTTACGAATTTTTATGTAGTAAAGATATTGGCATTTCTAATGGTCTTTTATTGTTATGAATTTGCGTTTGGTTATACATTACAACAATTTGGAGCAATTCCCTGGAGTTATGATTGGTTTTTAGATCCTAAGTGGACTCTTATGGGAATCATTACATGGCACCCTGCCTTTCTTGTTGCATGGACGATTTTTGTTATGCTAGGGTATGAGTTAGATGAAAGATTCCGTAAAGGAGTGATTTATAAAAGTGATTCATAGAAGCTTATGTATTTATTAAGATAGAATTAACTCATGAAGTAAGTTTGTTTAAATGCATTTAAGTTTTAAAATAAAATGATGCTTGTCGTTTTAAGACAATTGTCTAAACAGGAATTATATAACTGGTAGAATGAGTAAGTGGCCCCCAAATCTCGCGACGATATTCCGCACATCCTTCGCGGGCTTCAGCACATCTACGTGACACCGCACCTGCGTGAGGCGGTATTTGAAATTCTCGAGGACGTGATCCCTGATCGGGTTGGGGAAGCCGCTGAGGAGAAGGCGAGCAAGGAGCTGGGGCGCCCGGGAATGGAGCAGTGGAAGATCCTGGTTCTCGGGGTTGTGCGCTTGGGGTTAAATCTCTTTGGGTTCTATTCCCCGCCGCTTGCGGCGTAATCAATATGAATTAGTGCTCTCCAAATACCCCGCTTTCGCGAAGCGAGAGGGCTTGCCCCGGGGATCTTTATTGCCGACTATGATCGCCTTCAGGAGCTGGCTAACCAACATCGCACGCTGCGTCAGATGCTGGGTCACAGCGATTGGTCGGATACGAGTACGTACAACCTGCAAACCCTCAAGGACAATCTGCGCCTGTTCACGCCGCAGCTATTGGATCGGATCAATCAGGTCGTGGTCGGTGGTGGACATCAGCTTTTGAAAAAAAAGTCCGGAAGAAGGGTTCAGCGCCCGCTGTGACTCCTTTGTAGTGGAAACCGATGTTCATTTCCCTACCGACATCAACCTGCTGTTGGATGCCATTCGCAAGAGCATTGAAGAATGTGCTCGGTTGAGCGAAGACAACGGACTATCCGGCTGGCGCCAATCGGCCTACAACATCCGGCGATTCAAAAAACAGTATCGCAAGGTCCAGAAGCTGAAGCACTCCACTTCCAAAGACGACAACAAGCGCTAAGCAAAAGCACAGCAAATCCGCGCGGCCCACGATGTTTATCTGCAACAGGCCGAGGGATACCTGGAACGGGCGAAAGACACCCGCCGGCGTCTGTATGAACGATGCGCCATCCCCTGGGTTGCAATGGATAAACTGCACGAGTACATCGAGCACGCCGAACGCCAGATCGATCTGGTCCGGCGACGGGTTCTATGGGGCGAGACGATTCCCCACGATGAGAAGGTCTTCTCGATCTTCCAACCCCATACCGAGTGGATCAGCAAAGGCAAGGCCGGCGTTCCTGTGGAACTGGGGTTGAAGGTCTGCATCCTGGAAGACGCCATGCGTTTTATCTTGCATCACGAGGTGATGCAGAAACAGACCGATGAGCAGATCGCCGTTCGCATGGTCACCGAAGGCCAAGCCCGCTTCCCAGGCCTTCGGATGGTGAGCATGGACAAGGGGTTTCACAGCCCACTGAATCAAACCGAACTCAAGCAACATCTCGACAAGGTGATCTTGTCCAAGAAAGGCAGACTCAGCCAGGGCGACAAACAACGTCGGTATCCGCGCGTGGTTCGGGCGGTTCGGCAACATCGAGTACCTGGTGCGGCGCTTCGTGATCGCCAATTTCATCAATCTGACCTGGGGCCGTGGCGGCCACGGCCTGGCGGCTTGGGTGCCCGCGGTACCGTACCTGCACCAGTTCCTCAATAAAAGCCGGGACGGCATCCGCGACGTATACAGCGGTGTCGCGAAGGTCCATGGCCGGGTCAATGAGATCAACGGGAACAGCGTCCACTTCGCTGGCGGGGAAAGCATTGAGGTTGATCGTATTATCCTGGCTGTCGCATTGGCCTTTCCTGACCAAGCAATCCAAGCGGCTTTATAAAAAGGTGTTCGATCCGGCCGATCCGACGCCGGCCTTCATCGGTCTCGCCCGCCCGGCGTTGGGATCGATCCCCGCCCTCGCCGAGATGCAGGCCCGCTGGGTAGCCAGCGTGTACTGCGGCCGCTGCACCCTCCCCGATCCCGAGCGCTGCGATCTTATCGCCTGGCTCGATGCCCGCGAGCAGCCTCGCCGCTACTTGGATCCGAGTCCCTATGGCTCGCTCTGCGACCATGAGGTTAACGCCACGGAACTTGCCACCGAGATGGGCATCCAAGTGCGCTGGCTGCGTCTGTTGGTTACCTCGCCCCGGGTCTTCTGGACTGCCCTCATATCACCGTGGATTGCTTGCAAGTACATGCTTCACGACCGGGACCCAGACAAACGCGCGGCGGCGATCGAAAACATCCGCCACGAGCTGCCCGACGCGGCGCATCCGGTCTATCTCCTGGTTTGGCTGTTTTGCGTGGCGTTGCTGGGTTTGCTACTGACCTGCGGCGCTTTGTTCTGGCTACTGCCGGCCCATACCGTGTTCTGGGGGGCTCTGCTTTCATCGTCTTTGCGGCCACGGTGTTTCGCTTAACCGATCAGGTCAAGCAGGTGGAGTTCGACTAGGTCGAGGATGCCGCCGTTTAGCCCCCTCTACTATTTAAGAGTGGACAAGCCAGGTGATTTGAGTAACACTTTACCCGGATATTTCATCGGTTGCCGTAGCGAGGGAGTGGAGATGGCTGTGGATACAAGGCGCGCGAAGGAAAATGCTAGCAGGCGTACTAGACAGTACGCTGAAAACTTTTTTCGAGTACAACGCAGTAGACGCGCGCATATCCGCCGCCGCAGTAGGTCACTGATGAAATATCCGGGTTTAATAAGGCGATTTCTGTCAAACAAAATACCATCTTGCTGGTCTTTTTGCTTGGCTTCGGCGTTGCACCAGCAGGCGCATAGCGACTTATGTAACTGCTGTCGCGCCTTGAAGCCAAACAATCCCGGCGCAATCTGGTATCTTATTTTCCGGCAATCGCCTAATGGAAAAAATCAACTAGTTTTCTAGCTTAGTACGACTTCTCTGTAATGCGGCTTAATGGTTTTGCTTACGCCAACCGCATGAGGCGGCTAGTGTCGTTGGTGCCAACTCGGCAGGAGGTGTTGCTGATAAGGCTGCTAGTGAATTTGCGGGAAGCGCGTGATCGACTGAATCAGACACCGCAAGACAACTGGCGACCACCGAGCAGTGAACGGCTATGGAGCAGCAGCACAGGTGCTACCGAAAAGGATGACGGGGTGCGGGCCCGAGAAATGGACACGGATGGCAAGGAGCAAGCGGGCGGTGTGGAACCCCTTAACTGAGCTGCTGAGGCACATCGTCCAGGGTTTGATTTGGGTGATCGGGCAGGTGATCTATCGGTATTGGTTTAGCCTGAGTTATCGGGGCCGGGAAAACCTACCCCAGGCCAAACCCTATCTGTTGGCGGCCAATCACACTAGTCATCTGGACGGCCCGGCAATTATCGCTGCGCTAGGTAAACACCCCGCCAACGTCTGCAGCCTGGCTGCCAAGGACTATTTTTTTAACCATCCCGTGAAAGGATGGCTTTGTAAAACTTTTCTGAACATGATACCGCTTGAGCGTGGAGAGCAAGCGTTTACTTTTAAATACTTGTCCGAATGCCATAGAATTAGCTCACGGAAAAAGATCATTCTGATTTTCCCCGAGGGCACTCGTTCGTTGAGCGGTGAACTGCAATCCTTTAAACCCGGTTTGGGATTATTGGCCAGTCGGCTCAATGTACCCATCGTACCAGTTTATGTTCACGGGACCTACTATGCGCTACCGAAAGGCCGTCGCTTTCCCGGAAGACATCCGGTATACGTTGCTTTTGGCACTCCCCTGGATACGGCGGCTTACCAAGCCCGGTATGAATCCGCGCACAAGCGCCGGTTATACCGGGAAATTGCCGATGATGTTCACGCCGCCGTGGCACGGTTGCGCGACCAAAGGATGACCCATTGACGGCTCAACCCCGCCCTACCGTCGCCGTATTCGATTTTGACGGTACGCTCACCATAAAGGATTCTTTTCTGCCTTTTTTATACTGGACGCACGGCAGGATGCGCGGCAACCTGAAATTACTGCCGGCCATTTTTTCCATGCTTGCTTATCTATTTAATGCGGTTTCCAATCAGCACATCAAAGAGCGCCTGCTTACGCGATTCTATCAAGATTGGTCAATCGCTAAACTGCAACTTGCCGCAAGCGCCTATGCCCGTGAATATTTACCCAAACTGATCAATCCCGCCGCGCTGGAACGCTTGCACTGGCACCGCCAACAGGGCCACCAAATATATGTGGTCAGTGCCAATTTGGAGATTTACCTGAAACCTTGGGCCGCTCAGATGGGCATTGAGCATCTCCTGGCCACCCGATTGGTTGTACTAGAAGAAAAGATAACGGGTAAAATTCAGGGCAAGTGTTGTTATGGCCCGGAAAAACTTGCCAGGCTGCAAACACTGCTGGGTTCGCTCCAAGATTATTGTCTGTTTGTCTACGGCGACAGCCGCAGCGATCGGGAAATCCTGGCCGTGGCGGATCATCCCTACTACCGGCTTTTTACCGCAAACAGGGGATTATGGATTCACTAAGGGATAAAGTACGGTGCAAGCAGTCTTGATAACCGGGGCTTCTCGAGGTATTGGCCGGGTATGCGTTAGGGCGCTTGAACAAAAAGGCTTTTTCGTGTTTGCCGGAGTACGTTCCCAAGCCGATGCCGAGGAGCTTCAACAAAACGCCGGCCCTGAGCTAAGACCTGTAATATTGGATATCACCAAAGAATCAACGATTCAGGCCGCCTATGAACAGGTAGCCGACACGGTCGGCGATGCAGGACTTTACGGCTTGGTCAACAATGCCGGTATACTGATTTCCGCACCGGTAGAGTGCGTGACATTAGCCACTCTCCGGGAACAGTTTGAGGTCAATGTTGTGGGCCAGGTAGCGGTCACCCAAGCATTTCTTCCTCTAATCCGCGCTGGCGGCGGGCGCATTGTTATGCTCAGTTCGATTGCCGGTTTTCTCACATTGCCATACACAGGGGTCTATTGCGCATCGAAATTTGCCTTGGAAGCCCTGAGCGGCGCCTTGCGCATGGAACTCGCGCGCTGGCGGATTCCCGTGTCTTTGATTCAACCACCGGCCATCAAGACCGAGCTCTGGGACACGGCGTTGGAAAGAGCACCCGCGGATGTGACTGAAGACCAATGCAATGCGTTGCACAAGCCATTTATTGCAATACAACGGCAACGAATTCTGCGAGAAATGCGCACCGGGATTCCGCCTCAAAGGGTGGCCAGGGCTGTAATCCATGCGCTCACGGCAAAGCGGCCAAGGGTCCGGTATGGCCTTGGCCTGGATGCCATGCTAGCCAGAATCGGGTTTTTTTTGCCTGCGCGTGTGCTGGACAGGTATTTAATGTGGCGTTTTGGATTGTATCGTCAGTAAAATGACTAGAGGGGTTTCCCATCATCGCGGCAGTGGCATGGCCCGCCGAGATTTTATGCAGGAGAGGCTATCGCAAACGGGCGTTCAATTTACTATCTTGGCTCTTCGCAACAAGGTGTTGAGCTATGACTGAGCTATCGAATTTTGCAATACAGCCCAAGATTGCCTTGGGCAGCAAGCATATGGATACACGGCTGTTACTGTTTTGGCAACTGACATGGTTA
>JBDLIZ010000239.1:0-7621 GCA_039714615.1 Pseudomonadota bacterium
CCCGCCGCGGCGTTGCAGTGCTCGACAAGGTGATAGACATTGCCTTCGCACTGCGCCTTGCTGCGAAACACCACAGGGACGCTGAATCCGTACACTTACGTTGATAGAGCACTGTTCCTCCTTAGCGTCTCGATATCAAGGTATCAGAGACCAGCATGACGACGGATACGAGATTCGCGAACAAGGCGCCTGCGGCCAGTGATACGATATTGACCATGACCGCTGGGATCATTTCCGAGTGCAGACCATAGTCGGCATAGGTCCATACGCTGGCGGCGATTAACAATTGTAGATCCGCAACGAGACTGGTAGACAGCAGTACGGCTCCTATGTATGAGCGATCGCCCAATTTCAAGCCGGTGGCAATTAGATTGACGATGATGGCTGCAAAGAGTATCCAGATCTCGTGATGATCCGGATTATCGATGTCACCGACCACAAAGGCGAGATTCAGGGTCAGGGCGAGCAGGATGAAGAAACCAAAAACAACCTTTTCCAGGTTCATAACCGATCCCTCAGTGCTGGTTGATCAACTGTGTCGCCCGCATTCTTAGTCCTGCTTTTTTGGCTTGTTTCCTGGAGTCAGGGCCTCCCACATGGAGCGCTGCCATTGTTCCATGGTGCGCATGTTCTCCTGCAGGTAGGGTGCCAGCATTTTCTGCGGGTCATAACCTTCGACAGCGGCCAGCGTCTTTTCCCGTATCTTCTCCATGACTTCTTGCTGCATGGGTCGTACATCCGGCAACCCAAAGCTCTCTCGGAATTCCTGGGGTGTGAGGTCGACCTCGACATTGATTTTCATTGTATTAAGTCCAATTATGGTTGAATATCCATTGTGGATAGATATTGACAGACTCCTAGATTTTCTTAACCGGCACAATACCGTACCATAAGATGGCTTCCTTTGCCGTACCGCGCAGCCGTATGCAACATATACCGCAGCCGCACTTCTGTGATCAAGCAGCAAAAGAAAAATGTTGCACTGCAATAAGTTTATTGGCATGCTATACCCTTCATGGATGGCCCTCTCGGGAGGAAGGGAATCCGTCCCGAGGCCATCCGAGACAGGCATAAGCGATTCAGATCGAGATCAAAATCAATAAAATGCTACCGGTCGCGGATCGTGTTAATTCTGAAACCTAAATAGGAGGTGGAGATGGATTGGACCGAACAGGCCGAAACCATGATAAAGGCTGCGACTGAAGCCCAAAAGAAGGCGTGGGAGGGATGGTATGAGCTGGCCAGAAAAGGAACGGGGTCTATGACGACTCATCCCAATGACCTAGATCCTGCGAACCTTTTTAAACAGGCCCTGCAGGGCTGGTCTGAGCCGAGAGATTCCAGCACCAAAGATGCGGCTGAGCAAGTCTACTCTGGTCAGCGGGTGATGTTGAATACCCTGGAATTACTGACCAAGTCATGGCAGATCGTTGCTCCGAATCTGGCCTCCGGGGAAGACTGGCAGGAGGATCTGCAAAAATTCACCAAGCAGTGGACGGACCAAACCCTTGGCTCACCTCAGCTCTTACTGGAAAATGCCGGGAATGTACAGCAGTTGTGGACATCATTCATAAGCGAATGGGGGCCTTTGCTCAAACCCTGGTTGGCCTCGCTGAATCAGATTGCTCACGGTCATATCGGTGAGGGACTGATGGGTGGCGGATCGGCGTTGAACCGGTTTCTGAATCTGGAAATGGATGGTTTGACCCATTTGTTCAATATTGAGGCCGATCGGGAAATGGCCTTTGAACGTGTTGCCGAATTGCCTTCTATCGGTCAGAGCCGCGAGCAGAATGCCAAGATGTTGCGTGCTTTTGACGCCTTTATCGATCTTCGTAAGGTAGACGCAAAATACCGTTCCACGTTAGCGGCTGCCATGGCGGATGCGGTAAAAAGGGTCATGGAGAAATTAGCGGGTTTGGCGGAAGAAGGAAAAAGTATCACTTCGGTCAGGGGGCTTAACCGCCTGTGGTTGGATACTGCGGATGAGGTCTTCACTGAGATGTATGCCTCGGCCGAGTATACGGAATTACAAAAAGATCTATCCAGTGCAGGCCTGAGATATAAAATCGAGGCGCGCAAGGTCGTAGAAATGGTATTGAAGGCCTTGGATATCCCAACCCGCAGCGAACTTGACGATGCCTATCGAACCCTCTATGAGCTGCGTAAAGAGGTCAAGGAGCTTAAACGGACATTGCGCTCGACCTCCCCTCAGTCCGCGCCGAAGCCGAGTGTTAAAAAACGCAAAATTGCACCACGACGAAAATCAACAGCCAAGAAAAAATCCATGCCAAAGAAAAAACCGGCAGTAGCAAAAAAAGTGCTAGCGAAATAATTGAAACAGCAGGCGCAGCTGGTATCTGACCAGCCAAGCTCGCTGTTTACAGGAGAAGATTGATATGCTGTCCTATCCCATTCAAATCAAACCTGATAATGCGGTCAAAGAGATCGCCGAGATCAATCGCAAGATCACCAAGGGTCTGGAATCCCTGAGCAATCTCAAGGATGATGATATCAAGATCGGCACAACGCCTAAAGAAACCGTTTATAAAGAGGATAAACTACGGTTACATCATTACCTTCCCGTAGTGGATCATCCCCACAAGACCCCCTTGCTGATCAGCTATGCCCTGGTCAACCGCTATCTGGTGGCCGATTTGCAGGAAAATCGCTCCCTGATTCGCAATTTGCTCAATCAGGGGATCGATGTCTATCTGATCGAATGGGGCGACCCTGCACCGCAGGACAGGTATCTGACCCTGGATGACTACGTCAATGGTTATCTGAACAACTGCGTCGATGTCATCCGAGAGCGTCATGGCATCGATAAAATCAATCTTTTCGGAATCTGTCAGGGCGGAACCATGGCGACCTGTTTCAGCGCGCTATACCCGGAAAAGGTTCAGACGCTGACCCTCACGGTGACACCAATAGACTTTCATGCGGCCCTTGATGAACAGAATCCCGAGGTGGGACTTCTTTTCAAGTGGGTGCAGGCCACCGATGTCGATCTATTGGTCGAGGCCTATGGCAACGTGCCCTCGGAGGTCCTCAACTTTTCCTTCCTGATGGTGAAGCCATTCGCCCTGAACTTCGGCAAGTATGCCGACATGATCGAGATGTTGGATAACGAAGTGGCACTGATAAATTTTCTGCGTATGGAAAAATGGTTGTTCGATGGCCCCGATTGTGCGGGAGAGGCCTACCGAGAATTCGTAAAGGATTTTATCAAAGATAATAAACTGGTTAAGAATCAGGTGGTGATCGGCGGTAAAAAAGTGGATCTGGGCAACGTGACCATGCCTGTATATAACGTCTATGCGGCCTATGATCATCTGGTCCCACCTCCCTGTACCGTGGCCTTGGGAAAACATGTAGGCAGTGATGATTATACCGAACTGAAAATTCCGTCTGGACACATCGGCATCTATGTGGGTGGCAAGGCGCAAAAGATGCTTGCCCCTAGCGTTGCCGAGTGGCTTAAGGAGCGCTCCTAACCCGGATGTTTCATGAATTCGTGCGATCATCGCGTGAATTCATAAAACATCCGGGTTAGAGATCCCGGGCGAGACGAAATCCCCGGATATGGATCTTACCAAGTCGCCAGCTCCCGTCTCGTGCGGCGCTACGCGCGTATTGCGGCAGGCTGAACCAGGAACCACCGCGAACGACTCGGGGATCGCAAAAACCGCCATCCTGTTCCATCCAGGCAAGGTTGCCATCCTCGGGTGCGGCATGATAATTATCATGCCAGCAATCCTGAACCCATTCCCATACATTGCCAGCGGTATCGTACAGACCAAATGCATTTGGATCGAAGGAGCCGACCGGAGCGCTCTGTGTGCCGTCCCATTCGCTGCCACAGCCACTGCAGTTGGCTCGGTTTTTACCGAGTTCATCACCCCACCAGTAACGTGTCTTGGTTCCCGCCCGGGCCGCATACTCCCACTCCGCCTCGGTGGGTAGCCGGAAATTTTCTTTCCCCGTCTGCTGCGATAACCATTTTGTGTAAGCTACCGCATCCTGCCAACTGACATTAATGATTGGTCGTTTACCGCGACCCCAGCCTTGATCGTCTGGCAGGTTGCGATTTGTGGCGCGCGCAAAGACATCATACTGCGCAAAGGTCACTTCATATTTACCGATAAGAAAGGGTTTGATGAATATCCGCTTATGTTGCGGAAATTCATTGCCCTGTGCGTCTGGATCGGCATCGGGGCCTAGTGCATCTGGCGAGCCCATCATCAACGACCCTCCCGGCATAAGGAGCATCTCAGGCTCCAAGATAATACCGATGTTCGCCAGAGTCCTGGTGTAGCGGTCGTACCATCCGAGCCCCTGCGCCTCTAGCCAAAATCTATCTGCAAGTAGCAGAGCACCCAGAAACAACACGGTATATACGGATTTGATCAATCGGTTTTTACGACTACTGGCTTGCAAATACTGATATGATGTTGATGTCAAGGCGCCCGCCCGCTTGAACTCACGAAGCTCGCCGCCAGAGGGCAACCCACCGAACCAGGGCTTGCCCTGCTGCACCCACTTTTTTGCCCTTGCCTGTATGATCTCCCGGTTTTCCAGCTGCCTGCTATAGGCATCGACCCAGCCCTTTAAGGTCTTCCAGTAAGGGTTACCTCTGGGATCGGTGCGCAACAGGATCTCATGGACTAATTCAACAGTGTGTTGGGTCTCATCAGCCTTGGCTTTGGCTTGCGGTAGCACTACAACGAGACGGGGGAAGACGCCGGGTGCGTTGGGGTCATGCACCCCTGACAATTGCTCCAGTACTCGTCTTGCTTGGGGGCCGCCGCCGGCTGCTTTGAGCGCGACGGCGAGACTAATCGAACGCTTGCTGTACTTACTGCCGCCTGGCCGTACCAGGGCCAGTAACAGTCTCTTGGCCCTTTTTTGACCGTTTCTGCCGAGGCCATGCAATAACTGATCTGCGGTGTTCGCCAGGGCACCACCAATACCCCCTAGCTTGAGGTAATCCTCTGCTCTGAGTACCTTATCCTGCCTTGCCCTGCTCTGTTCCCAAAGCAGGCGTAGCACATTAGCCACCAATGGCAAGGCCCCGTGCTGGGCAGGAAACGCGTCATCGACAATTCTCCCGGGTAAGGTTCGTTCGCTCCATCGCAGTCCGGCAAGGCGCGCCGGGGATAGTACGGCATCACGAAGACCCCACTGTTTGATAGGCCGCAGGTAATAGTGTCCCGCCTGTTCATTGAGCAGTGCCTCTAGCCGAGGTAACTCGGCAAAACGGTGCATAAAATCACTGCGGATCGCAGTAATCAGAAACAAAGGGAGATCGGGATCGAGCAAGGCCTCGGCAAGTAAGACATCAAACTGCCGGCGAACATGGTCATCCTCCGTCCAGGTAAAGATCTCTTCAAATTGGTCCACCACAAGGATAATGCGCGCCTGTGCCGGTAAATGCCTTTTAAGGAGCAAGAGCAGTACCCGGATATCACCACTTTCAGCAGACCCTGGCGACGATTCAGTGCCGGCAGTCAGCGAGAGTGGTGATTCCCGCCCTGTGAGCGCATGTTTCAATTCCACGGCCAGGGTCTCGAGTGGCTGGTAACCCGGGCGCATGACGATAGTAATCCATTCCGTTTTCTCCGCATCGGAGGTCTCGTCCAGCCAGCCCCGCTTAACCACAGGGATCAGTCCCGCGCGCACTAGGGAGGATTTACCGACACCACTAGCGCCTTCGACTTGCAGCCAACGACGGAAGACCCCGTCGAGGCCATACCCTAACAGCCTGAGCATTTCCAAGGTCTCGACCTGACGGCCGAAGAAATACCGCGAACTTTCTTGGTCGTGCTGAAACGGTTCAAGACCGGGAAAAGGGCAGACACCGGTTCCTAAATCCATGGCGTAGGCGCGCCTCCGTGGGCCGGAATGTTGCAGCACCGACACCAGTGCCGCGAAATCATTTGCCGTGGGCCTCGAAGGCAGATGCTCTATCCGGATCGAGGACAGAAATGGAGGGATGCCCTGCGGATCAACACCAGCCAGCAAAACCGGGAGAATGGGTAGGTCATATTCAAAATGGTGCTTAAAGGCCAACCACAACTCGGCCTTCACCCAGCGGTGTATAGCGCTGTTACCGATAAGGATGATATAAGCGCTGCACCGGCTCAATTCATGGTTGAGGGTTTCCACCCAATTGTCGCCCCAGCCGATACCGCTTTGATCCCACCAGATATCAGCGCCCTCCGAGCGAAGACCTGCGGCGATGCGAGTCACAAGTTCACGATCCACACCGGCAGAACTAAGAAATATCGAGGGTTTGTCCTTATACGCGTTTGGTTTTTTGTGATTCATTCTAGCTATGAAAGACAGTGGGGCCGAGGGTATGCTGGGTCCTGAGGTGAACAGTGCGGCATGATGATCTATTCACTGCCTGTATTGGATTTTTTATCCTCTAACACGACATAGCCTGCAACTATAGTCAAATCTGGTGCAAGTCCAGCTATGCCTAGGGATGACGCATCAAGTCGAAGTTTTTCTCACATGGTTGATCGCTTGATTAAAGTCTAGGCGTAGGCTATATATTTTATATACTCGGGTGCGTGGCTTTTAGTGCTTGACTTTTTCAAGTAATTAAAAATCAATAACTTACATAGCGCACCACATTAGCAGTGCTAGCTAAGATATTTACTAAGTCATTGATTCATCGACTTTTCCAAAAGCCAACCCTCAAAAACTATGGAATCGAGTATATAGGAATAACAGCTAAAAAATTTCTGTTTGAGCAAGTGTGGAGTGGGAGTTCATTTTGAATTCGCGCTATGTTGTGACCACAGGAATTGGTAGGAATAAAGGAATATATTATGTTGGGGATCTTGGGGAGACTTAAATCTCGACCTGTAAAAGAAGAGTCATTGAGCAGCCTGTTCCTCGCTGTGTTGCTCATTTTCAGCCTCTTCTTATCGACCCCGCTAAAGGGTATCGCGTCATAATTCAGTTGTAGCAGCCTCAATTGTACTGCTTTTATCGTCACTGGGCTGGTCCGTAGCTTCATTTTTCACCAATATTCGTACCCGGCGCAGCAATGCTGAATCTCGGTTGTGGCGCGATAACGGAGTCGTTTGTTCAAAGGCTTGCTCATCGAGTTCGGCGAAAACCATGGCCAGATTATCCAGGGAACCGCAGACTATCCGAACGTATTGTGGGTGTTGAAGATTGGCGACTAACGCCGCCTGAGCCGGTTGGTCTTCCAGATCCCTACCCAGGTGCGCACGGCCGAGCCGACGGCGCAGTTTTCGTTTTTCAGCGCCAAAGAAGTGCTCAAGAATATTATCGGTACGCTCGACTACCGCCAAAATCGTACCGTCCTCATCGCGAAGTGTGGGATGACCGAAGAGAGGTTTTCCATCGCGTTTAAAATACTTCAGGATGATGCGGGCGGGGGAATCGTCATTGCCTGTGTTTGCAGAGTCTTATCCAATATGAAATGGCCCTGAACGGGAGCCGTGATTCCAAGGTGAAACGGCCCTGAAACCGGGGGGAATTGTGCTCATGATGGTTACCTATGGTGATCTACATGAGCGACAAAAAGATAGAGACATTGGACGACATTCGCGCCTTTCTGGAAGGAACGGTGGAGGTTGAG
>JBDLIZ010000240.1:0-7600 GCA_039714615.1 Pseudomonadota bacterium
AAACAACAACTTTGAATTATAGATGAAATATCACGCAAACAAGTCTCAGACAATGCGTTTTTCATCGCATTTTTACATTTTTTTACATTTAACCCGGATAATTCATGAATTCAGGTGAGGATCGCGCAGGGTGAACGGCGATAAGCAGTGAACGCCTCAGGCAGGATGCCTGAGGCCGGTGCCCAAGCGAAGCAGGATTGCGTAGCGCCGGAATGTTTTCACAAGGGGTTTTCCGAAGGCGTCACGTATTCTTGATGGGACCGATCATTCTTCTTCACACCTCAATACGCGCTCGAAGGTGAAATGCAAAATGACTGGATTATTGTTGAATCATTGCTTAAGAGCATGCATCCCCATGACGGATAGCTTTTGGAGCAGAAAGCAGATCCTGGGGATACCTCTTGCTTGCTTTTCGAAATCGGCAATAATGACTCTCAACCACCGACTCCTTCCATACATCTGATTCTAAGGTGAAATTCTTTGAACACCGTACAGTTTTCAACCAAGATAAAGCAGTATGCTATCAATACCTACGGAGGATTGATGGCATAATCGCTTTGTGAGAAATTTCACCTACGATGCCAACCATTCACCATGGATATTATTGCAAGGCTAGGCAAGGTTACGAACGACTTACTGAAACTCGCTGGCTCGGCGGATTATTGAAGGAGTTCCAGGGCTAAGAACTGCTCTGTTAATCTTAGACGCCCACGCTTGAGGGAAGGAATCAATACAGGAGATATGAACATGGAACGTCGCCAAAGCACACGCAAAAAGGCTCCAGGCAATATCGTTTACCTCTATTACCGGGGAAAACGGATGCATAAGTGCAGAACTAGCGACATAAGCACCCGAGGCGTCTTTGTCGAAATCGAATCCCTTGCCATACCTCTTGGCGCAGTAGTGCAGCTCGTATTCGTAATACAGCAGGAAACCCTTATTAGGACTCATCGAAAATCGGCCATCATAACCCGATTAGCGGACCACGGCGCAGGTTTGGGATTCATTCAAAGCCGCCGTAGAGTCGGTTAATTCACTGGAAGAAACTCAGTGCTGACGGGGAATGCCATCGGTAGCGCAACGCAATGAATCCCGTCACACTGCTCCAAGGAAAATAGCTTAGGACCTGCTGCAGATTAGACTAACCATGGCGGATGCATACCACCATTCACTGAGAACGAGATGGGCCGTAATCGAGCATGGCCTGCGCCAAATCCGCTGGGGTCCCCAGATCGATACAAGTCCCATTCCTAAAGCGCTTAGCCTCTATCTGTAACCCCGAGGCTAAGCCTGCTTGAATCACATCGCCCAGATACAATTCACGCATCATTCCTTTTTTGTCTGATTCCGCCGCCTTAACTTTCTCGGCAACTTGGGCAAGATAGTGATGCATAAACGCGGTGAACTTGGGTGTCCATAGAGCAATCATCCAGCTATATTTGAGCGTCGTCTGTTTCGGCTTGATCACGATGCGCAGGACCTTTCCCTGCGCATCGGTTTCTACCATATCCATCTTGTGGGGTTGAGCAGAAGGGAAAAGCCCCAACACCACATCTGCACCCGTTTGCTCCTGGCGCTCAAGCAATGGCACAAATGCATTATCAGGCTCAAAAATAACATCGGGGAAACCAAGCGCAACGCGAGCATTCTTAATAAAAGGCCAAGCCTGGTCTAGGGTATATGGGGTGCCATAAGGTAATCTCATAATGAGATAACCGATATGCATGCCCAGTATTGAGCCATCACCGAAATAAGCTGGAATATCCCATTTTCCCTTGCGCAGAATAACATAGGCCTTTGAGATACCGGCGCAACGCAGCCTTTCAAACAAAAAATGGGCTGCCACCTTGAGGGATGACCGGCTGCTTTTGTCGCAGCAATGAAACCCGACAGGGATGAGTTCTTTGCTACAAGGCAGAGGCGAAAGCCGCGAAGCCTGGCCTGCTGCAGGGACCAAGCCTATGACATCACCGTATTTATTGTTAAGGCCAGTCAAACTGAGGGTTGTTATTGGAAGGGATTTCGCAAGATAATGTTCTGGTTACGTTCCGGACCCGTGGAAACCATATGTAGCGGCGTCTCCAAGAGTTTCTCAATGCGTTTGAGATAGGCTTGTGCATTATCGGGTAAATCGCTATGACGACTTACACCCACCGTGGATTCTTGCCAGCCGGGCATATCGATATAGATCGGATCACAGTCGCCATACCGATCCGTCTCCATGGGTGGTGACTCGTATTGCTTACCATCGAGCCGATAAGCCACACAGATCTTTAGCGTATCCAAGCCGTCCAGAACATCAAGTTTGGTAATGCATAGGCCTGTTACGCTATTAACCTGCATTGCACGGCGTAGAGACACCACATCAAGCCACCCGCAACGTCGTGCCCGACCCGTAGTGGCCCCAAACTCGCGGCCACGTTGGGCCAAATGCCCTCCTAACTCATCGAACAGCTCGGTGGGGAAAGGACCTGCCCCCACCCGAGTAGTATAGGCCTTGACTATCCCCAGAACATAATCCAGTGATTGAGGCCCCATCCCACTGCCCGTACAGGTGCCCCCCGCAGTGGTGTTTGAGGATGTAACAAATGGATAGGTCCCATGATCTATATCCAGCAGGGTACCCTGAGCACCTTCGAATAAAATGTTCTTTCCCTGTTTTCTCAACTGGTAAAGACGTTCTGGAACATCCTTGATGAGCGGCGTCAGAATCTCCGCACTTGCCAATGCCTCATCCAGTACCTTCTGCAAGTCTGCAGTCTCGGCATGATAATAATTTTCCAGCACGAAATTATGATAATCGAGGACCTCGCCAAGCTTTACCGCAAATCGATCATGATCTAGAAGGTCCCCCACACGTAACCCGCGCCGTGAGGCCTTGTCCTCGTACGCCGGCCCTATTCCTCTGCCGGTAGTTCCTATGGCCTCCTTACCTTTAGCCTTCTCGCGGGCAAGGTCGAGCAACACATGATAAGGCAAGATCAGGGGGCAGGCGGGCGAGATACCTAATTGCTCGCGCACCGGCACCTGGCGCTGCTCCAACATGGAAATTTCATCGATCAATGCATCCGGCGCCAACACCACGCCATTGCCGATCAGACACTCAACGCCCGCTCGCAAGACACCCGAAGGAATGATGTGTAATACAGTTTGTTGCTCACCTATGACTAGGGTATGACCCGCATTATGTCCCCCTTGAAAACGCACGACGGCATTCACATTTTCAGTCAACAGATCAACGATCTTCCCTTTACCCTCATCACCCCATTGGGTACCCAACACAACGACACTCTTACCCATTAATCTACTTCCCTTATGATCCACCGGTTATTCTCATTGACCAACTCCCTATCCCAATCCACTGCCCACGCATCTCCTATCTGAGCTACCAAAGTGCTTCGGAAATAGGCTTAAGAGTGCCTGACCAAATACAGTAAAACAACGCCACCGATCATGCTGAGCAACCCTATGATTCTAAATGTACGGTCGGGTAATTGAGCAAGCTGTTGCATGGATTTGCGCAGTGCGGCAGGGCTAAGAAAAGGCATCAGCCCTTCGAGCACGAGAATGAGCGCAACAGCGGCCAACAAATCATTCCACATGCGCGTCCACCAAGATGATCCCTGCAGCAAACCTGCTATTCACTTCTTTATTCCCCAGTTGCACCTTTGGGTTGATTGAAATAACGGAAGAAATGACTGTCTGGCTCCAATATGATGACGTCGTCCTTACCCTTAAAGGTGTTGCGGTAGGCGTTCAAGCTACGGGTAAAGGAATAAAATTCACTGTTCTGATTGAATGCCTTAGCATAGGTCTCCGCCGATTTTGCATCCCCAACACCACGAATCATTTCGGCATCACGATAGGCCTCGGCAATGATTACCGTGCGTTTGCGATCGGCCCCTGCCCTGATCCGCTCGGCCGCTTCCAGCCCTTTGGCCCGAAAGTCCTTGGCCACCCGCTCTCGCTCGGCTCGCATACGGTCATATACCGACCCACTGACCTCATTGGGCAGATCTATACGACTCACTCGAACATCGACCACCTCGATCCCAAGATCCTTGGCCTGAGCATTGGAACTGACCTTCAAAATATCCATGATCACCGCGCGTTCCCCAGATACGGCCTCCCGGATGGTGCGCTTACCGAACTCATTGCGCAGACGGTCTTTGATGATCTGGGAAAGGCGCACCATCGCATTACGCTCCTGGCCTCGAGTGGCACGATAATACTGTCCGACGTCTGAGATACGCCATTTGACGAAAAAATCCACAATGACATTTTTCTTCTCACTGGTAAGAAATCGTTCCGGCTGGGCGTCTAAGGTCAAGATCCGACTATCGAATTTCAACACATTGTTAATGAGGGGGAACTTAAAATGCAGACCGGGCTTCAGATCGGCATTCTTTATTTCACCAAGACTGAACAAGATCGCCTTCTCCCGCTCATCCACGGTATAGGTGGAGAACACCAGCACGACAAATAACACCCCGGCAATGACAGCGATAGCCTTTAAATTCATCACTAGCGACCCTCCCGAAATCGAGTTGAACGGCGTGGACGGCCGTCCATCGCGCCTCCTGATGAAGCATGCGTGCCCGCGGCGTTACGATCCGCGTCCATGGGCAATGCACCTGTCCTACCACCTTTGATTATTTTGTCCAAGGGCAAATAGAAAAGGCTGTTCCCCCCTTTGACATCCATCATGATCTTACTACTGTTGTTAAGCACCGATTCGACGGTGTCCAAATAGAGTCTCTCGCGAGTCACGTCCGCCGCCTTTTCGTATTCGGCCAATAACTTTAGAAATCGCGCCGCCTCACCCTCGGCCCGAGCAATCACCCGGTCCTTATAGGCACTGGCCTCCTGCCCCAGGCGCGCGGCCTCACCTCTGGCCTGGGGAATGATCCCATTGGAATAGGCCTCGGCCTCGTTTATAAACCTGACTTCGTCCTCGCGAGCCTTGATCGCATCTTCGAAGGCGCCCTGGACCTGGTCCGGAGGTTGGGCCTGCTGCATATTTACCGTGGTTATCAGCAGACCGGTCCTGTATGTATCTAGAACACTCTGCATTAACACCTCGGTATCCTGCGCGATTTCAGCCCGTCCTTCGCCGAGGATATAATCCATTTTGCTCTTCCCAACGACCTCACGTACGGCACTTTCCATGGCCTGACGTAAAGAGGCATCCGGTATACGCACCCTAAACACGTAGTCTTCCGGCGACTTGATTCGATATTGCACCGCCAGTTCGATATCTACGATATTCTCATCCTGGGTCAACATAGTGGCCTTATGTTGAGCGTCTCGCACTTCATCGACGTTGATGACCTCCACGTCTTCAATGGGATAGGGGAGGTGCCAATGAGGTCCGGGGTCAGTGGCCTCTTGAAAGGCCCCAAACCGTAAAACCACACCCGCTTCACCGGCACTTACGATGTAAAAACCCGAACCAAGCCAAACGATGGCGATCACCGCGGCTATCAAGCCCAGGCCAACAGAGGGCCCCTTACCCGAGCCCGCACCACTTCCAGGCTTGCCCCCAAATATACCACCGAATCTTCCGGTTAACTTACGCAGCAATTCATCAAGGTCTGGTGGACCCTGATCACTGGGCTTGTTGCTCCACGGATCTTTGTTACCGCCACCGGGCTCATTCCAGGGCATTTTGCTCTCCGATTAAGTTAGGGTTGTTGCAGGCTTAATAAATCAGGCTAGTAAAATAAGCCCGACATTCTAGCCCGTATGATTATTAAATTCACGCGATGAATCTGCAGAATATAACAGATTATATGATCAGAATAGGTAGTGGCCACCATGATCCCGATGCTTCGTTGCCGACAGTATTGCCGCTGATTCTCACCTAGATCCTGCAAGTGATCGTGCTTACAGAGTGTAAGACATTGATTCGTAGAGTGAATTTGAGACCGAGCGGAATCCTTATTGTGATTCCCGAGGAAGCAAATATCGCTATACGGATCAAGAGCATGTGCTATGTGAGTGCGATCACCTGCAGAATCTAGGTCTTAGCCTACCTTACACTCACTTGAGACACGCCGAAAGAACCTCTAATGAATGCGCATACTCACCCTTTGCGGGTATCCTCCTTAAGCCCTTCACGCCGGGACATCGCTTCGAAATCCTGGCTGGGCATCTCTACTTCCAGATGCCAGCCCCCGAGCGCCTTGTTCTTCTCTTGGACAACGGCCCCGCGCTCAAACAACTGGGCACGGATCCGGCCTGCCTGGGGCGGCAGATCCAACCAACCACGCACTGTTTGCGGTCTGAATATTTCGGACATTGCTTGAATTAGAAACTCAAGTCCAGCACCCGTTTTAGCTGATAGCGAGACAGCCTTGATATGCTGAGTGTCGTCTCGATCAATCTTCGGCTCCCTATCTAGAAGATCAATTTTATTAAAAACAAGTAGTTGCGGTACTCCCTCTGCACCAATATCAACCAATACCTTATTCACTTGCTGCTGATATTCGTCCTTGCGCTCATCACTGGCATCGATCACATGCAGCAGCAGATCCGCCTCTTTGGTCTCCTGTAAGGTCGCCCGGAAGGCGGCCACCAGGTCATGCGGCAATTGCTGTATGAACCCTACGGTATCGGCCAACACCACCTGCTCGTTATTGGAAAGACGGCACTGCCTTAATGTTGGATCGAGCGTGGCAAAAAGCTGATCCGCAGAATATACACTAGCACCGGTGAGAGCATTAAACAAAGAGGATTTTCCTGCATTGGTATAGCCAACCAAAGACACCGTCGGAATATCTGCCTTGCGACGCGCCTGCCGGCTCTGACGACGTTGTTTATGCACCTTTTCCAGCCGTTTATTGACCTGTTTTATCCGGGCACTGAGTAACCGACGATCAGTCTCTAGCTGGGTTTCACCCGGACCTCGTAGCCCGATCCCGCCTTTTTGACGTTCCAAATGGGTCCATCCTCTCACCAGCCGGGTGGACATATATCTTAGTTGAGCAAGCTCAACCTGTAACTTACCCTCATGGGAACGCGCTCGCTGGGCAAAGATATCAAGAATCAAACCACTGCGCCCGACCACCCGGCACTTGCAAAGTTGCTCAAGATTTCGTTCCTGACTTGGCGTCAACTCATGGTTGAAGATCAACAGGTCAGCCTCACTCTGGAGGGCCTGTTGGCGTATTTCCTCCGCTTTCCCGCGCCCCAGGAAATACTTGGGATCCGGCACCTTGCGCGCCCCCGTAATCAGGGCTACACGCTCGGCACCTGCTGAGGCAACCAGAACCAGGAATTCCTTTAGATCATCTCGGCCTGGTCCTGCCTGAAAGTCTATATAAACGAGGACAGCGCGTTCACCGTTTTGATAGGGCTCAAACAACACGAAGACCCATTACAATCATGACGGATGGGTTTGCAGGACTGCAGAGTGCGTCGAGTTTGGTGGCGTAGAGTAAGGCAGAACGCGCAAGTCATGGTTGTTACTGTGGCTTTCGTGTTCCAACACCGCTGTACGGCAAAGGCGGCGTGCGATGTACCCGGAAAATTTATTTGTCATGGGTATAAAAAATCCCCGTTAATTCACTCCTGTATATCATCATTGTATGGGATCCTG
>JBDLIZ010000241.1:0-7558 GCA_039714615.1 Pseudomonadota bacterium
AGGGCCACCAGCGCGGTTTCCGAACCGGAAAACAACCCGGAGAGAAACAACAATATAACCAAAGCGATGAATTCGTTCACTGGTGTAAGAAAGCGTTAATTTGGTACCTATTCCGATGAGGCATGGTTGTTCCTGGTTAGGAGTCTATCGGATTTAGGACTGATCTACTGCGGAAAAGCCGTATTTGCACAGATTCCCCTCGCTGCGATCGCCTAAGTCCGACAGACTCCTAGGCGCAACGAAACAGCATGGCAGACCCTATGTATGGCATAATAAATAAAGGGACCTAAAGTTTATCATACACTCAACAATATCTTAGACCAATTCACCCAGCGGAACTCTGCCCTGGTGAGGCTCAATTTATAAAAATGAGGATTTGATCATGTCAATACACCCATCTCAGTTTGCTGTCCCCCGGCAATTGAGTATAAATAAACTCAAAACTAAACTGCGTGAATCCATCCTATTCAAAGAAGAACCACCGCAAACTGTAAACCGCATTTACTATGATACCTTCGATTGGCGCCTCCACGACGAGGGGGAGACACTGGAGCAAGAGCCTAAGGGTCAGGACTCGGTCTATTATTTGCGCGAGCTGGAATCCGGCGAACTGCGATTTACTCAGCGAATGAATCGGGTACCCGAGTTCGTGTGGAACATTCCACCGACCTCGATGCGCAAATATCTGGAGCCGGTGCTGGAAATGCGGGCCCTGCTGCCTCAGGCCAATATCAACAGCCGGATCCACCGGCTCAATGCCCTGGATAAGCGACGTAAAACGGTGGCCCGGGTGGTCATCGAGGATAGCAGCGTAATCCTGCCCAATAAGAAAAAACGCCGCCTTGGCAGACTCATCAAGGTGCTGCCCGTCAGGGGCTATGAAAAGGCCTCAGAACGCATCTTGGAACTTATCGAAAAAGATCTTAGCCTACCGCCCGTCAAAGATAATCTCATATTGACAGCCTTTAGCATCCTCGGTCACCAACCCGGGTCTTATACTTCTAAGCTGAATCTGCACCTGGATCCGGAAATGCGTTCCGATGAGGCCACCAAGGTCGTGCTGCAGCGTCTTTTAGATACCATGCTGGCCAATGAAGAAGGCACTAAAAAAGATATCGACAGCGAATTTCTACACGATTTCCGGGTCTCGGTACGCCGTACGCGTTCAGCACTGAGCCAGATTAAAGGCGTGTTTACAGAAAACGTTCTCAACCGTTTCAAAACCGAATTCGCATGGATTGGCCAGATCACCGGTCCGACCCGCGATATGGACGTCTATCTATTGAGTTTCGACGATTACCGAGACAGCCTGCCAGCGGCGGTAAGGGCAGACCTGGATCCATTGCGCTCATTTCTACAAGCCCATCAAAGGATCGAGCAACGGGCCCTGGCCAAGGCCCTGATGTCTTCCCGTTACCAACGGCTGCTCAAGTCTTGGCGTACATTTTTAGCAGCGCCGGTCCCAAAACGCTCAAGACTGCCTAATGCCAATCGCCCCATCGCCAGGGTTGCTAGAGAAAGAACCTGGCGACTCTACCGGCGCGCACTCAAGGAAGGCAAGGCGATCAAACCCGAAACCCCAGCGGTGGCCCTGCACGATCTGCGCAAGACATGTAAAAAATTGCGTTACCTCATGGAGTTCTTCCAGAGCCTCTACCCCCCTTCAGACATCAAGGCGCTGATCAAGGTCTTGAAGATCCTGCAAGACAATCTAGGCGATTTCCAGGACTACGAGGTACAGGTCGCCACCCTAAAGACATTCAGTCAACAGATGTTGAAAGAAGGTAAAACCCCAGCCGAGACACTGATGGCAATGGGTATTCTGGTAGAGAGCATTACCGAGCGCCAACACCAGGCCAGACGAGAGTTCGCTGAACGCTTTCATCGTTTCTCACTGCCGGAGAATCAGAAACACTTTCGGGCCCTATTCGCCGAGCAACCCCTGGAGGCCCTCGCATCATGAGAGTTTTTGCCACCTATAACATCAAAGGCGGAGTGGGTAAGACGGCCACTGCAGTCAACCTGTCTTACCTGTCTGCCCGGCAAGGCTACCGGACCCTGGTCTGGGACCTCGACCCCCAAGGCGCAGCCAGCTTCTACTTCCGGATCAAGCCCAAGATCAAGGGAGGCAGCAAGGACCTGTTGCGAGGCAAACGCGAGATCGATGACCTTATAAAGGGGACCGATTACGAGAATCTGGATCTGCTGCCCGCCGATTTCTCTTATCGCAATATGGATCTGGTGCTGGACGAGGCCAAAAAACCCACCCGTCGACTTCGTAAATTGCTCAAACCGCTGGAAGATGAATACGATCATGTATTTTTAGATTGCCCCCCCAGCATCTCCTTGGTATCGGAGAACGTATTTCAGGCCGCTGATGCGCTGCTGGTGCCCATCATACCCACCACTTTGTCGTTACGCACCCTGACTCAACTCAACCGGTTTCTGGAACACAACAGCCTGAATAATCTTACCCTGCTGCCCTTCTTTTCCATGGTCGACCGGCGTAAGACCCTGCACCGCGAAGTAGTGGAACAGCTGCCGAAAGAGCGCCCAGAACTCCTTTCCTCGCCGATTCCCAACGCCAGCGATGTAGAGCGCATGGGTCTGCGGCGAGAGGCAGTGGCCGCCTTTGCTCACACCAGTATCGCGACCCAAGCCTATGAGGCGTTATGGGAAGAAATCAAGGGTCGCATGTTCAGAAGCCAGTTCATACTGCCGTAGTGGCAGGGAAGGCCTAAGGAATGGCTCAATAAGGTACCTAATCGAGGAAGGGTCGATGGCGAAGTTCTATTTCTGCCTATAGTTCGTTATTAGATAGAAAACAGCTTAATTCCTGCGCACAAGCATGGCTTCAATGCTACGCTCGGCCTCTATTCGGCCGGGATAGCGAATACAACAATGAAGGCCAGAATGGCTGCTACCGTGCTAAAGTATGCTTGGTGCAGGCGATGTTTTTTGTGTATGTAATGATGGGAACTGACGATGAGTGCCAACACACACTGCAACAGATAATACAGTGCAAAAGCGCGTGAAGCGAAGGAAATGATCTCCAGCAGGTCAGCCGTCCATATTAGCAGAATTGCACAGATCGATACGACAATATAAGAACTGTTAGTCGATAGTTTTCCGCTACTGTTTTCATTGACCAGACCTCCTGCACCTACAGTATCGGCAACAGCTGCGCTGAACTGACTCATGATAGCGGCCACAATCAGCATCAGAGGTAGAACGGTTGCCACACGCCCGGTCGCAGAAACGATTTCCGCGATCTGAATATTTTCAAGATTGAGGTGCTGGACAATCGGCATGAGTGCTGCAACTGACATGATATACAGTGCACCAGATATTAGCTGCGCGCGACGCATCGTTTTAACACGAATTTCAGCAGAATACTTTTCACCCAGAAAACGCGATGTCTCAAAGCCTTGAACTACAAGCAGTATGCCTCCCAGAATACACACTTTAGTGATCCAGTCCCTGTCCTGATAGTCGAAAATAAGCGTTTGTCCGGATTGTAAGAAGCTATAACCGTATATAAATACTCCAATCAGAAGTGCTGCCACAATGGATAGCTGCAGCGACATTGCATAAGCTTCCAGTTTTTCAAGCCCACCGAGCCCGCGTCTGAAACCTGTTGTTGCAATAAGAAGTATGATGATGGTTGTCAGGGACCTTTCCAGATTCGGTGAATGTCCAAATCCAGCGTAATACAGTAGAAAAGACGATAGTAGCGACAGGTAGAAGGCAACGGCCGTTACATAAGCCAACGATAACCCGATATTGGCGAACAATTCTATTTTATAAATTACAGGATGAGCTTTCTTTTGACGCAGAAGGGGTTCGACATGCATGATATTGAAGCGAATAATACCCCCAATGCCATAAGCGAGGATAACAATGCCTACAACCACGATTGGGGAATAATCACCGACAACACTCGCCAGTAATGGTGCAATAACCAGAAAGCCGCTGCCGATAATGGATGATAGTGGCGTAAGCGTTGCCTGCCAGGAGCCGCTTTTGGTCAGCCTGGGATGAAACATAAACAACAACACTATGGCTGCGATAATCACGAGTATGATGTTCATCATAAACTCGTCCTTTCAGTAGTGTTCTCAACGCAGTTAATCCTGTCCGAAAGTTGGAACACCGGACAGAAGAACTGGGTCGTGCCGCTGCCGGATCCTGTGTGCCGAACCCTTCCTCAAACCTTTAGACCACCAATAACCAAAAATACATACCCTTCTTTATATAAGTAATTATACCTAGCCCGGAGTTTTCATGAATTTGCGCGATGATCGCGCAGGGTGGTGAACGGCGATAAGCCGTAAACGCCTCAGGCAGGATGCCTGAGGCCGGTGCCCAAGCGAAGCAGGATTGCGTAGCGCCGGGATGTTTCCACAAGGATCAAGCGAGGGCGTGTGTAATTTGTGAAACATCCGGGTTGAGACTCACCATCTGACCCGAATCTCCTGAATGGCCTGAGGGGAGGCATCCGTGATAGTGAACGAGAACTCTTTGTAAGCGATGACATCACCCACCTTGGGTATGTCTTGGGACTTGTCCAACAGAAACCCCCCAAGACTGGCGTAATTTCCTGCCGGCAGATCAATCCCTATCTCCTCTGAAAGGGTGTCCAGATCGACGCGTGCGCTGACCACATATTCCCGTTCTGCAATCCTTCGAAACCATTGTGCAGGCTCTTCCTTGTCGTCGTATTCATCCTGGATATCTTCCACCACCTCTTCCACGATATCTTCCACCGTCACGATGCCATCGCCCCCCCCGAACTCATCTACGACTACCGCCATCATATTGCCGTCCCTGCGCAGATCAAGCAGCAAGTCCTGGATCCTACGTGAGCCGGGAACATAGTCCACGGGGTTGATGAACGGCTTGATGGGCTCATCAGGATCGACGCCGAGCAGATCCAGGGTATTGAGTATACCGACGATCTTGTCCACCCGCTTGGCATACACCGGAAGCCTTTTGTGGGCTCGTTCCCTCGCCAGGCGTTGGGCCTCTTCACAGTCTGTCCCTTGTTCGATGCATATCACATCAACCAGTGGCACCATGATCTCCCGGGCAGTAGTCTCACCGAAATCAAACATTTGTTGGATCATCTTCTGCTCGTGCAGCTCGATATCAGCCTTTTCGGGAGACATCTGAATCATGGTCATGATTTCTTCACGCAGGGTGAAGGGGTTCTCCCCCTCCGGCTTGGTACCCGCCAGTCGCGAAAGGAGCCTGGCCAGGAAACTGAACACCACCAGGACGGGGTAAAAGAGATAGGAAAAGAATTTCAGGACGAATATCACCTTTGGCGTTATTACATCGGCTTTCTGCTGAAAAACGCTCTTCGGAACAATCTCTCCAAACACCCAGATCAGTGGCGCGACCAGCACTATGGCCAGCAGGCTGCCTTTTTCGCCGAACAACTGGATCATGAGTGCGGTGGCGATGGTGGTATTGGTCACCACTGCGATATTGGTGCCTACCAGGGTAGTCGACAACAGCCATTCAGGTTTCTTGAGCATGGACAATGCGAGTTGGGCGCCGCGCGAGCCTTTGGCGGCCTCGTGCCGCAGCTTCGCTCGATCCGCGCTGATCACGCCGATTTCGGAACCGGAAAAAAAACCTTCGCATATCAAGCAAAGCACCATGATTAAAACGGTGATGAGAATCTCAGCCATGGCTCATTTCTCCTCCGACGACGGACCAAGATCTTCAGACTGCGACTTATCGTCCTGGTCGCTGGTATGTTGAGCACCTTTTTGTACGGTATTTTCCGTGCTCTCAGCAGAGGTCGCCGATTCCGTTGGGGCTTTCTCGTTGTCGGTTTTCTTTACCGACAAGGTCACAATGCGATTGTGCTTTATCTCTAGCACCCTGATCTCCAGATCACCAAGCATGATTTGAGTGCCTTCCGAAGGTAGCATCTCTAATCGAGCAAGGATCAGCCCGCCGACGGTTTCCACATTATCATCCACAAATTTCTGCCTAAACGCGCGGTTGAACTCTTTGAGTGACATCGTGGCCTCGACTTGCATGCTTCCGTCCGAGAGATTCTCGAGGCTCGCCTGGGCCTGTAACTCTGAAGGGCTGTGTATGTCACCAAAAATAACCTCTAAAAGATCCTCCATGGTGATGAGACCGGTGACACCTCCATATTCATCCACGGCGAGAGCCAGGGACTGCTTGTGTTTGCGGAAGGTGTGGAAGAGGTCGGATGCGGATTTGAACTCCGAGACAAAAAGCGGCTCGCGCAGCAGTTTCCATACGCGCTTACGCTTTTGGGAGAGTTTTTTCAGATCCAATCCCAAAAGGTCTCTCGCATAAAGGATACCGGCAACCGAGTCCCGTTTCGCTTTTTTGAAGACGGGGACCTTAGTGTGGCGAGTTTGACGAAAATGGTCGACCATTTGCTCCAGGGGCATATCCTCTGGAAAAAATAAGATCTGGGACCGCGGTGTCATTACGTCGCCCACGGTTCTATTCCCGAAGTCGAAGATTTGGTCGATATACTGGGCTTCCGCCTTGTCGAGCACGCCCTCGCCCACCGCCTCGTGCGCCAGCACGCGCAACATATCCTCGGTGACGATGCTGCCACGCGCCCGCTCCTTGCCGACAACCTGTGTGGTTATCCAATCCGCCACCAGTCGTACCGCCCATCGCAAGGGTTTTATGAGCCTGGCGAAAAATTCGATCGGACGGCTTTGGAAGGAGGCGAAGGCCTTGTTGTTGCGTATTGCCAGTGTCTTGGGCGTGATCTCGCCGAACAACAGCAAGATGGGGATCATGATAAAAAGATTAATGAATTTGCTTTCGGCCCCCAGCAGATTGATGACGATGACCGCGGATATGACCGAGGCGGCTACATTGACAAATTCGTTGCCAATGAGAATGGTGACGATCAACCGCCGCGGCTCGCTGAGCAGGCGTTCGATCAGGCTAAGGTGCGGATCTTCATCCCGCCGCATCTGTTCGATCTGGGTTTCATTCAGGGAAAACAGGCTGGTTTCCGAACTGGAAAAGAACCCCGACAGCCCCATGAGAATCACGAACAATACTAACTGAATCAACAATATAAGGTCCACTTACCCTCCCCTTAATAGTTAGACTCCGTTGTTTCTACCCCCTTTGTGAAATTCCGTGGGGGCCCTTTTGTGCTGAGACATACAGGTCCATTACAAATATATTACATACATTTTGTAAATGATTCACCCGAAAGTTTGCGGCTCGTGGTTCTTGTTATCTCGACCACTGCCCCGTCCTTACCGACACCAGAATCTCTATTAGACATTTCGGCTCCACTGTCAACACCACAAATTCTCGACGGCGCCGTTTCGCCTGCAGGTCCAGGGACCGATCAATCTGCTTTACACTTTAATAAGCGGTCGAAAGGGCTTGACATGAAGGGAGGTTCGGAAAAGATCGTCAGCATTGGGGGTTGGGGCGCCGCGGGCATGGTGCGCGATGGTTGCCAGTATGACAAAGATTTCCCTATTGCTGCTTTCACAAGCGCCCCAACCCCCAATGCCAAACCAAACTCCGA
>JBDLIZ010000242.1:0-7558 GCA_039714615.1 Pseudomonadota bacterium
CGGTGAATTCACCTCAGCGCTTGAGGCAACTCGATTACGCGCCAGCCGACGATCAAGATTACGTACGGGACTTTACTGAGAGACTTAGGACTGATCTACTGCAGAAAAACCGGGGACCGATCATCCTGATCGGTCCCCCCCAAAAAACCCCCGAGAAGGCGCCTTTCATCGCCTTTTTCTGCGCGCCTATCTTCTTGAGTCACCATCCATCGCCCATCCCTTAGATTTCGTCACCACACTCTGTAAGATAAACTTTACGAATTTTCGTCTTGCCAGAGAGAGGGATGCTCTAGCCCCCGAAATTACCTCTAAGGCCAAGATAGCATCCTCTATAGTATTTCAATAGTCATAACTTTCACCCAGACCTTCAACGTTAGATATGAAAAAGAAGTCTCTGCACATGTCACCGGACAAAGCGATAGCCGTCAGGGGCGTTGATGCCTCAATCAACGGCTTAGAGGAACTGCGCTCCGTTAATGAGAAACTGACTCAAAAAATAGCGGAAAACTCTACGCAGTACAGCGAAGTTAATCTGCTGTCAATGATGGATCACTCACCGACATTGATCTATCAAAAGGATCTAGAAGGGCGCTACTCATTCATCAACGATACCTTTAGCCGATTTTTCTCCGTCACTCGCGAGCAATGCCTTGGAAAAACCGATGAACAGCTGTTTGATCCAAGACTTGCTAGGCATTTTCGCGAACATGATACCGAGGCTCAAAACCAAGACGGCAACCGCAAAACTAGGGAAGAGAAAATACGATTTAACGAGACTGACTATTGGTTCCTGAGTAGCCGCCTGCCGCTGATATCACGAAACGGTGTGGTTAATTCCATCCTCTGGAATGCAATAAACATCACTGCGAAGAAACGTATCGAACATAAAGCAAAAAATGCGGGTCAGGAATTAAGTTTACAGTATCACCTGCGTGACAGCCTGCTCAATCAGCGTGCCGACTATGTTGCCGCCATCGATCATAATTTCAACTATTTGATGGTCACGCCAGCCTATGCTGAAATCATGCAAGAGCTCTTTGGGGTAGAGTGCAAAGAAGGCCATAATCTGAAGATTTCCTTGAGAAAAAGCCCCGAGAACCTGGATTGGTTTACTGACTTGTGGGACAGAGCCTTGAGGGGTGAGCGCTTCTCAGATATTTTCGAGTATGCCGAAGCCAATGGTGAAACCAGATACCTGAAATATGAAATGATCCCGGTTCGACACAGCGATCATTCCATCCTGGGAGCAGCGGTATTTGCCCGTGATATCACCAGCAGAAAAAAAGCGGAGCTAGCGTTACAGTACAGCGAACAGGTATACCGCAGCCTGATAGAAAAGACCGACACGGGCTATGTAACACTGGATCTGGGCGGCAAGGTCCTGGATGCCAATCCCGAATATGTACACCTTTCCGGTCATGAAAGCTTATCGCAGATCCTTGGGCGGCCTCCTGTTGACTGGACCCATCCCGATGATATCGAAACTCATGAAAAAGAACTCAATAAGGTAGCCTCCCGAGGAGACTTGAAGAATCTGCACCTGCGCTTTGTAGACTCAGGCGGCCAAATTACTCCAGTAGAAAGCAATGCCAGCATGCTGGAAACGCTCAAAGGCGAGCAGATTATCATCTGGTGCCGCAGCATCAAGAAACGCGTCGAACAACAGCGCAAGATCGAACAATTGGCATATTATGACTCATTGACCGGCCTGGAAAATCGCATCCTGCTCACCCAGCAACTCAAGAAGGCGATTCAACGCGCCGAACGTCATGGAGAAAGGCTCGCCGTCATGTTTGTCGATCTAGACCGGTTCAAACATATTAATGACTCTTTGGGTCATGAGGTTGGTGACGTGGTGTTACAGCGCGTTGCCAAGCGTCTAAAAATCACTATACGAGCCAGTGACACGGTCGGCCGTCTAGGGGGAGATGAGTTTCTTTGCGTGGTTTCCGAATTAAGCGATGTGGAACATGACTCCATCTCCATTGCTCAGAAACTGCTGCAGACACTTGGCCAACCCTATCGGGTAGGCGAACATGAACTGCACCTCTCGGCCAGTATCGGGATCAGCATCTACCCGGACAATGGGACCGATGCTTCCACCCTGATCAAGAATGCCGATGCCGCCATGTATCAGATCAAGGAAAGTGGTCGGGACGATTATGTCTTCTTCTCACCGGCCATGAACGATCGATCACACACCTTTGTTGTCATGGCCAATAAACTACGCTCAGCCCTGGCAAACGGGCAACTCGAACTGCACTTTCAACCCCAATACCGATTGAGCAACAGTGAAATGGTGGCCGCCGAGGCCCTGTTGCGCTGGCATCATCCCGAGCAAGGCACCATCTCGCCGGCCATCTTTATCCCCGTGGCCGAGGACATCGGCCTGATGAAGTCCTTAGGCCACTGGATCCTGGAAAACACCTGCGCCCATTTACAACAATGGCGTTCCCAAAATCTCCCCCTCGTGCCCATCTCCATCAATGTGTCTGCGCGTCAATGCCGGGATAAATGGGTTGAAGACGAGGTCCTGCATTGCCTGCAGAAATACGATATTGACCCCAAATACCTACAGCTGGAATTCACCGAAAGTTCACTAATCTCCAATTCCTGTAAGGCCAAAACCATGCTCAAGGAACTCAAGGCCCTGGGCATCAGCATCGCAATCGATGATTTCGGTACCGGCTATTCAAGCCTGAGTTATCTCAAACAGTTTCCCATCGACAAACTAAAAATCGACAAGAGCTTTATTCTCGATATCGGGTGTGACGAGGGCGATGAAACCATTGTCACCGCGATTATCGGTCTGGCCAAAAATCTCAAGTTATCAGTATTGGCCGAAGGCGTGGAAACCGAGGCACAACTGAACTTTCTCAAGAATCTGAATTGCGATGAGGCCCAGGGATTTTATTACCATCGCGCCCTGGACAGTAACCATTTTTTACAACTGCTGTCCCAGAGAAAGAACAAGTCCCTGGTCGAGCAACCCGCTTGACCATACTCATGACGGATGGGTATTAATGCGCTTGACCAGCAGGTCAAGCTCGTTCGACACCTTACCTACGTGTAGGGCATAATAATCAACCCCTTAATTCATTTCGGAGGGAATCGCGCCAATATTTTTTTCACGGCCTCATTGATCTTTTTTTCCTTTTTCTCTTTAGCTTCTGATGGCAGCACCCTGGCTTGAGCGGTTCCACGCCAGATGACCCTTCGAGTCTTGCCATCGGAAATAAGCAACAGCAGGGTTCCTTGTTCAAAATCGTTCTCCCTTGATGTACGCCACGCATCAGGATTTGATTGGAACCCTTCATCCACCGGACCAATACGGGGTGCCCAACCCGCCCAGTGGCCCAGCTTGTCATCACTGGTCTTGGTTTCCACCCACACTGAATAGCGAATAAAAAAATCGGGGGCACCCGCTGCCTGTCTCTCATAGCCTTTGCCCTTTAATTCCTCATCGACAGCGGCGCGGATTCGAGAATCGAGAAATTTATAGCGGGCGGAAAACTCCGCCTGGCCCTTGCTCTTTTTGGGCATCCAACGATAGCTCTTCAGATCCGAAAAACGTATAGATTCGTCGTACTCCGAACTGACCTCAATAGTACTGCAAGCACTGAGCATGACGATGAACAGTGCCAGAACATAGTATTTTAGGTAGATCATCTTGCCGCTCTCCTTCATTTTTTTAATCTTGGCTGCGTATTACCTAGATCCTTCAAGTGATCGTGCTTACAGAGTGCAATATATTGATTTATAGAGCAAATTTGAAACTGAGCAGAATCCTTATTGTGATTCCCGAAGGAGCAAATATTGCTATACGGATCAATAGGTTGTGCTATGTATGTGCGATTACTTGCAGGATCTAGGTATTATAGTAAGATGCTGTTTTGAAATCCCCCAGCCGGCCTTTGTCCACCAGGCTCGCGGTAACCACCTAAAGAGAAGCCAAGATGATAGCAATAATTCTGGCCGCCGGCGTAGGCCGACGTCTGGGGGAGACCGACCAAAGGCCACCCAAGAGCCTGCTGAGATTTGGGGGGAAATCCTTATTACAGCGCCATCTCGAGGACCTGCAACGTCATGGCATCGAGCAAATCTATATCACTGTCGGGCATCAGGCACAGGCGATCGAAGAGGAGATCGGCAGCTTGGATTTGCAGAGCAGGGTTACTACCGTCTATAACCCCCATTACATCAAAGGGAGCGTCATCAGCCTATGGAGCATGCGAGATCAGCTCACTGGCGGTGAAGACATCGTATTGATGGATGCCGATGTATTGTATGATCATCGTATCATCGAGAAGCTCACCAGCACCGAGACCCCCAACTGCTTCCTGTTAGACCGTGATTTCGAGCCTGGTGATGAACCGGTCAAACTTTGTATCCGGGATGGCATCCCGATCGAGTTTCGCAAACAGATCTCAACCGGGCTGTTCTATGATTCCTGCGGGGAATCAGTGGGTTTCTTTCGATTCTCCAGCCAGACGGCCACTCGATTATTCCAGTCTTGCGAACACTATGTCTCACAACGCCTGGATGATACCCCCTATGAAGAGGCGATCCGCGACCTGCTGCTGGAAACGCCGACTGAATTCGGTTTTCTAGACATTACTGGTTTGCCCTGGATCGAGATCGATTTTCTCGAAGATATTGAGCGCGCCGAGAGAATAATCTTACCCCAGCTAACAACAGCATAATGAGCAAACCCGTGGTCAATGTGAAGGAACACCAAAATATATCGCCAGTGTCTAACTCCAATCGAGACAAATTCCGCCAGTTACGCGCCCTGCTGAACTCGCCCGAACTGGAATTCATCCTGGAAGCGCACAACGGTATCAGCGCCCGTATCGTTGAGGAGGCGGGTTTCAAGGGTATCTGGGCCAGCGGTCTGGCCATTTCCGCCCAATATGGGGTCAGGGATAACAACGAGGTCAGCTGGACGCAAGTCGTTGACATGCTGGAGTTCATGTCCGATGTAAGCAATATACCCATTCTGCTCGACGGCGATACAGGCTATGGCAACTTCAACAACATGCGCCGGCTGGTAAAAAAGCTGGAACAAAGAGGAATTGCCGGGGTATGCATCGAGGACAAATTATTCCCTAAAACCAATAGCTTTATTGATGGTGCACGTCAACCGCTGGCAGACATTAATGAGTTCTGCGGAAAAATACAGGCAGGTAAAGACAGCCAAGACCATAGCGATTTCTGTATTATTGCTCGCACCGAGGCCTTCATCGCGGGTTGGGACCTCTCCGAGGCCATGCGCCGCGCGCAGGCCTACCACGCCGCCGGAGCCGATGCCATCCTGGTGCACAGCAAACTGACCAACCCGAAACAGGTTTTGGAATTCGCGCAGGAATGGGCCGGGCGTTGTCCATTGGTCATCGTACCCACCAAGTATTACAGTACCCCCACCGATGTGTTTCGCAAGGCGGGAATCAGCCTGGTCATCTGGGCAAACCACCTGATCCGTGCCGCGGTAACCAATATGAGACAGGTCGCCGAGGAGATATATCGCAGCAAAGCCCTGGTCAACACCGAAGACGAAATCGCCGGCGTCAAAGAGATTTTTCATCTCCAGGGCGCAGATGAATTACTGGCAGCGGAGAAACGTTATTTCAGTATTAGCAAACCTCGAACCAGTGCCATTATACTGGCCGCCTCAAGAGGAACGGCCCTGGAAGGGTTGACCTTGGAAAAACCAAAGGTGATGTTGCCTATCGGTGGCCGCCCCCTGCTCAGACGGTTGGTAGACAACTTCAAGAGGCTTGCCATCAATGACATCACCCTAGTTGGCGGTTATAAAGCCGGAACCATCGACCAGCAAGGTATCAAGCTGATACTCAATCCTGACTATGAAACCACCGGAGAACTAGCCTCTCTGCTGTGTGCACGAGCAGATTTTAACCAAGATATGTTTGTGCTTTATGGTGATTTACTCTTCAGGCGTTATATCCTGCAGGACCTGCTAGACCACGCTGGTGAAATCGTTACTGTGGTCGATTCTGCCATGACTAATACCCCGACCAGTGGCGTTCCCGACTACGCCTACTGCTCTGCTGCGGATGATCGTTCCCTGTTTGACCAGAACGTCAATCTGCTACATGTCTGTCACGCCAAAGAGACTCAATTTGGCCCGGCAAGTGGACGATGGGTAGGCATGTTGCGTTTTCGGGGGGAAGGTAAAAAGTGGCTTTCTCAGGCTATAGATGAAATGAAGACAAAACCAAACTTTAAGCGGATGAGTATACCGGACCTATGTAATCATCTGGTGCAACAGGGAAGGCCCATCAAAACCCTGTACATTAATGGCCATTGGCTGGACATCAATGCCCTGGACGACCTGGACCGCGCGGGAGATTTTATTCGTTAGCGCCCTAACCATAGATAATTATTAACTGTCGCGGCCCCCTCACCATCTGCGCATATAATTTATATCCACATGATTCATGCCAAACAATTTGTAGAAGCTGCCAAAAATAAAGGCTTTAAATGGTATGCGGGCGTACCCTGCTCCTTTTTAACCCCCTTTATCAATTATATCATCAATGATGACAGCCTCACTTACATCTCATCGGCCAATGAGGGCGACGCCTTGGCGAGCGCCGCCGGGGCCACCATAGGCGGGCAACCCACCGTGGTGATGATGCAGAACTCCGGTTTGGGAAATGCCATCAATCCCCTCGCATCGTTGACCTATATTTTCCACATCCCCTTATTGATCATCTGCACCTTACGAGGTGACCCCACGCTCAGAGATGAGCCACAACATGAACTGATGGGGAGAGTCACCGGAAAACTGTTCGACACTCTAGACCTACCTTGGGAATTCTTTCCGGTAGAAGGCTCGGAGATCGATGCCGTTTTACAACGTGCCCAGGACTATATGCATCGTGAACGCCGCCCCTATGCCCTGATCATGCGCAAGGGAAGCGTGGCACCGTGTGGCTTGGAAAAGAGACCTTTTACAGATAGAGAAACAGCGACTATAGGCGTAGATATTGTTTCCTGCGGACCTCTCACTCCCAAGCTCGATCGCAGCAGAGTCTTACAACATATCGTTACCCTCACCGAAACCGCCAACACCGTGATCATTGCGACAACAGGCTATACGGGCAGAGAATTGTTCGCCCTGGCAGATCGCAGCAATCATCTTTATATGGTGGGATCCATGGGCTGCGCTTCTTCCATGGCATTAGGATTATCTATGGCGCGGCCTGATCTAAAGGTAGTGGTCATCGATGGCGATGGTGCAGCCCTCATGAGAATGGGAAATCTCGCCACCATCGGTGCCTATGGCAGACCCAATCTGTTTCACATTCTGCTTGATAATGAGGTGCATGATTCCACCGGGGGACAGGCTACCGTCTCTGCCGGGGTGTCTTTTGCCCATATCGCCGCGGCCTGCGGTTATGGTAACGCTATGGCAGGTAATTCACTTTCGGTGGTGGATGCCTTGTTTTCACAAGATTCCGCAAATGGGCCCAGGTTCGCACATCTTAAGATCACCCCCGGAACACAAGCAGATATACCACGCCCCAAGCTGTCT
>JBDLIZ010000243.1:0-7537 GCA_039714615.1 Pseudomonadota bacterium
CCTTTTATTATGCTCAACCATGGTGGTGGCTTCGGCCATGCACCTGGGCAAAGGCGATGGCTTTATCGGGTTTCATGGCGCCGGCGGCGGTTGATCCGCTATCGCCGGCTTTGTTTATTGCAAATCATATTTTCGTATCAAGCGGTACAGATTCCTTTCACTTATACCCAGCGCATTGGCTACCTTTAGTCTGTGACCTGAGTACTTCGTTAGCATCTTTTTTAGATAATTCCGTTGCACCTCTTCCAGGGTGGGTTCGCCGGCAAAGCTCAGTTCAACACCCAAGGACTGCGTGCTCCTTGTATTGGCAAAGGTTAGGTGTTCAGGACGCATCTTTGATGCACCGTCAGAAAGAATGATAGCTCGCTCGACAACATTCTTGAGTTCACGGATATTGCCCCGCCAGTCGTAACTGATGAGCTGTTTCATGGCCGAGGAGGACACACTTTTATCCACCCGACGCGAAAAATCATGGTTGTGAATAAAGTGGTTTACAAGCTCGGGGATATCTTCACGCCGTTCTCGAAGCGGGGGAACATGGATCACGAATGAACTCAGTCGATAATACAGATCCACACGAAATGTCCCCTCGCGACTCATGTTCTCCAGATCCCGATTGGTCGCCGCGACGATGCGCACATCGGCCTGCAAATCCTTGGTCCCACCCAGACGCCGAAACTGACCCGACTCCAGTACCCTCAGCAACTTGGCCTGCACCGAAAGATCGATTTCACCCACCTCATCCAGGAATAGCGTCCCCCCCTCGGCACCTTCAATCAGACCGGGTTTCCTGCGGTCAGCCCCGGTGAACGCACTGCGTTCATGACCGAACAATTCCGATTCGAATAAGGTTTCGTGCAGCGTACAACAATCCAGGACGACAAAATTCTTCTCGGTACGCAGACTGCGCGTGTGGATCTCGTGTGCCACTAACTCCTTACCCACACCGCTTTCACCCTGGATGAGGACGGTCATATCGCTCGGCGCTACGGCGCTGATCAGCTCGTAGACCTTTTGCATGACCTCGCTGCGCCCGACCATGTTTTTATGTTGCAAGGCGCGCATCCGATCCTTGCAGAACTGGTGATCCTGCCGCATTGCGGCATGATCCAGGACCCGCTGCACCGCCAATTCCAGTTCGTCGAGATTCACGGGTTTAGTGAGATAATCCGCCGCCCCATCCTTCATCGCTCGTACTGCGCCTTGTACCGAACCGTAGGCGGTAAACACCATCACCGGATAAAGCGATGCGATTTGGCGAATCACCTCATGTCCGTCGATATCGGGCAGCCGGCAATCGAGTAATATCAGATTAGGCTCGTGGACAGAAAGGTACTCACTGGCCTCGGCCCAATTGAACTTACGGAAAACCTCATGGCCCATCTGCTGCAATTGATCCCCGATCATTCCACTGAGAACCTTGTCATCCTCGATCACCAGAATATTCTTACCCATGAGGATTACCTTGTTTTATTGGTGCCCTGCATCGGCGTCGGGCAACACGACTATAAAGCGAGATCCTTCTCCCATACGGCTCTCGACCTCGATGCGACCGTTGTATCTGCTCACGATACTCTTGCATATGGATAGGCCAAGACCGATCCCTTTAGTCTTGTCCGCCCTGGAACTGAAGAAGGGATCAAAGATATAAGGATAGTTTTCGGCAGAGATCCCCACTCCGGTGTCTTCGAAAACCATCCTGGCCTCACCACCGCCGGCCTGAGTGACGACATGCAAACGACCACCGCTAGGCATGGCATGAAAGGCATTCTCCACCAGGTTGAACACCAGCGTGCGCACCTCACTTTCGGCCCCCAACACCCTGACTTCGGAGGGCAACAGAAGGGTTTCGATCAGGATATCGTGTTCCATCGCATTGCTGGCAAGTAAAGAAATCGTCTCTTCAATGGCCACATTGAGCGATATCAACTGAGGCCTACCTACCGCTGGTTCGCTCAGTTTCAACAGCCGTTCGGTGACATCGATGCACTTGTCGATCTCATCGTCCACCCGCCTCAGGTAACGGCTCACCTTGGTAAGGTCGACCCGCTTGCCCTCGGTTTCACGCAGGGTGGACTGCAGTGCAAAGCGTATTGAAGACAGCGGATTGCGAATCTCGTGGGCCACACCAGCAGCTAATTGCCCCATGGCCGCAAGCCTCTGCTCCTGAGAATAATCGATCTCTTTCTCCATGTCCCGAATAGACTCAACGATATACTCACGCCGCTCTCCCTCCACCTCGATCCACATAGGGGCGGCGAATACCTCGACATGAAAACTGCTCCCGTCCTTGCGTTGATGTTGCTGTATGGTCTTTACCGACGCCTTGGACCTGCCGATCTCGTGCACGGGACAGGTCAACATCGTCGGCGCACAGGCCTTTGAGCGATTATGACTGGACTCGAAACATTTCAATAACGCGACCTTTTCCAGTTCTTGTCCCAATTGCGTACAATAACTGCTATTGGCCTTGACAATGGAAAAATCACTATCGATCACCCTAATCCCATCCGGGATGGCGTCAATAAGGCCTTGGAGAAAGGCCTCTTTCTCTTGGATGATTTGCAGACTGCGCTGCAGGTTGTCGGCCATTTCATTGAATACCCGTCCTAATCTAGCCAGCTCGTCATCGCCTTTCACAGTGACCCTGGCCTGGATCTGCCCTTCAGATAGAAAACGGCTTGTCCGTTCCAACGTATCCACCGGAGATAAGACAAAACGTCCCATGAACCACCAGCCGCCCAGCATGGTAAGCAGCACCACGATCCCCCCTGAACCCGCCAAGGTCAGGGCGGTGCTCCAGGCCTTGTCACGAATCGCCGCCATCTGCGAATCGACCAGCAATACCCCGTTGATGGGGTGGCCACGAATAGGACCATGACATTTTGTGCAGGGCTGTTTATTGTGCACGGGATTGACGCTGCGCAATACCTCCTCGCCCTTGCTATCGACTACGAAACGGGTAAACTCCTTGGTGGGCATGATCTGGGTATCGCAACCCTCACAGACGGGAATGAAGTGACGGCCTAGATCGCCAGGATCAGAGGCAAAACGCACCTCGCCGGCAGGATTCAGTATCATCACACGCTCGATTCCTGGTTGATTACCCAACCGGTCGATGATGCCCCTCAGGCCCTCCAGATCACGTTTGAGCATGGCGTTTTCCAGAGAGGTTTGAAGCAGGTGATTGACCTCGGTGGAAGCCCGGGCGCGTTCCTGCTCCAGCTGTTGGCGGTATGCGCCCAAAAATACATACAAAAACACCAGCGAGATCACCAGCAACCCGGAGACCATCGTCAGATTGAACTTGCGATTCAGACTACGGCCAAACCACCGCCGCAACGAGTAGCCCTTCCTTTTATTCCACACCATCCGCAAATAGAGTGGCATCCAACGACTCACAGAAACATCCTTTTAAGATCGGTAACTGTCTAATATTTAAGACCTATGGTAGAAGCCTTCTCACGGGGGAACGCCGTATTGTCATTATTGCGCAGAATTATCCTGGGCCCACACCTGGCCAAGGATAATAAACGATCAACAGCGTTGAACCTACCCTTCCTTTATTATTATAACCTGACCAACAGGTCAGCCTTGTTTAGCAGGGTGGTGACGTGGTTTTTAGGTAGACAGCGTAGATTGAATTCGTTGTATCGCAGAATACGAAATAGAATGATCGGCAATATGAAATCTCATCCTCTAACCCTGCCACCCTATGGATGGCGACAAGTGAGATGGCTGAAAAACCTGTCCACTACGGGTTCATTTGCGGATTCTTTGACATTCGGGAATCATTGACCCAGCGGTGGAACAAACGAGGATTTGCAGATTTCAATCCCGCGGATGTACTCTTTACACCCTCTCGTGGAAAAGAGCTAATGGCAGGATAACGGCGACTCAGGGACTGCATGTCGGTCGAGAGCTGGGCGGTATCCAATTGAATGGTGATATGCTTTTCGAGTTCGAGCGTGATATGTTTAGGCGCCGTACCCCGCTCGATGGCCTTATAGATCTGCTCGAGGCGCTGGCTCAGATCTCCCACAAGTGGTTTATCGTTGATGGCCAGTACACGTAATTGCAACAAGTCCAATCCATACTCCTGATAACTCATGGCCTGGGTGTCGGGCTCGATATTTGACACCAAATACTGTTTGCCTTGTTGCGGGGTATCATTGACCAGATCCCAGCGCCAGTTACCGCCGTCCTCGATCTCCAATAAAAGATCGCGGGTAACCTCGGTAATCACCATTCCACCAAGGAAGCCCCATTCGGCCTGGTAATCACCACCCTCTTTAGGTAACCAAAGCCGGGGCATGCGCAACTGCGCTACGCTGAGCGATACTTCGATGGGTTTCGCTTCGCGTAATAATTTGAAGCACAGGGGAGTACCCGGAGGGGCCGCATTGAAAAGGAACCAAAAGGGGAGTGTTCCCACATGATCGTGGCTGATCTCTCCATGAGAGATGGGATATCCATTGACTGCCGTCAACACATCCCATTGACGCAGCCCCGCCCCTTCGGCAGGGCTGCCCGGCACCACGTGGGATACCACAACCCCAGCTTGATCCGCAGACAGGCCCAGGGTCTTGCGCAACACCGGATTGAGATTGTATGTCACGATACCGACCTCGGACCTGACGAACCTTCCCCGATTTATCATCACCTCGGTGACTTGCTTGGCCGTTGTGAATGGAATCAGCAGTCCAATGTTCTCACCATCACCATAACGCGCACTTATCCCCACGACTTGACCCTCGGGACTGACCACGGGCCCGCCACTGTTGCCCGGATTGACCGCGGCATCGGTACGAATCAGCGTCACCCGATCCAGACGGCGCTGATAGATATCGTAGCGGACCTCCCAGTTCGAGATAATGCCCTGGGTCGCGACCAGTTGCTCACTGTTACCAAAACCGAGTACTGCCACTTGATCACCGGGCTGGGCCTGATCCCAAGACGCCCATTGCAGTGGGGTAATGGCCCCATTGACCCGCTCAAATCTATTCTTTTCTTCGGCGTCCACGAATTCAAGAACGGCCAGGTCGAACTCCAGACTCGGCACCGCAGCGAGTCGCACGCTGAATTTCTCCTTACTGGCGATACCTTCGATCTTGATGGCGTGAGCGCCTTCCACTACATGCTGATTGGTCACGAGCAGATTTCCCTTGATGAAAAAACCCGTACCCTTTCTATACTCCAGATCACCCCGACGGTAGGGTTTCGATCTCATCACGGTTTCATGCACGACATAGATACGCACGATACCCGAGGAGACCTCATCCTTAACCGAGGCCCAATCCACGAACAGAGGCTGGCAGGGAGAAGTCACGGGGATCAGAGTTAACAGCAACGCTACGACACTAAGCCTCATCTTAAGATACCTTTGATTACAGCACCTTTGGTCATCGAAAATACACCGGCGATGGATATAGAATTTTGGCACCCTGATCAACAGCGATGACGATAAGATGGGCATTATCGCCGACAAGCGCCTAATGCGTGATCTTCCATTCCTCCAATGTTCCAGTCTCCAGATCATATTGCGCAATCCGATGATTGTTGGTATCGGCGATCAACACCCGATTTCCCAGTACTGCCAGGCCTCCGGGCTCATTCAAACCAGCGGCCGAACGCGCGCCTGCAGTCTGCTCTGGTTGAGCGGTACCTGCCAAGGTCTTTATCACCCGCCGCTGCAGATCCAGGAGTTTGAGTTTGTGATTGTAGGTATCGGCAATTAACACCTTGGAGTGCTCCAAGGCAGCCACGCCCAAGACATGCTGTAGCCTCGCATGCTCGAATGAACCATCGCGATCACCGAAATCGAATAAACCCTTGCCCACCAAGGTTTCCACCCTTTCCTGACTGAGATGGATACGCCGTAAGGCCGAGGCTTCGGCATCGGCCACATAGAGCCATTCCCCGGCCAGGCTCAAGCCGCTAGGCTGACTGAATTGGGCGGAATCGATGGGACCATCGCGCAGCCCTTCCTCGCCGCTGCCGGCATAGGGCCCCACCTTCCCCACGGCCAGATCCAGCCGCCAGATCTGGTGCATCCCCGCCATGGCGATATACAAATCGGATCCTTGCAGGGCCAGCGCCCAGGGTGATCGCAAACCGATCGACAAGGCGTCGAACTGCCCCCCATGAATAATCTCATTACTCCCATTTCCGGCAATGGTCTTTACCTGAGCATCGGGGATATCGATATGGCGAATCGAGTGATTTCCGGTATCTGCCACATACAACCCCCGACCGGAAAATACCAGACCCTGGGGGGAATAAAACCGAGCCACATCAGCATTCCCATCTCGAAGCCCGGCGCCTTTACCACCAAAGTATTTGAGATTTTCCCCCTCGTGATCCATCACAATCACCCGGTGATGCAAGGCGTCACTGACGGCAACATAGCGTTCAGAGACCGCGATCTTTCCCGGGGCGGCCAGCAATGATCCTGACGAGGGACGTTTCTCGAGGCGCAGGGGTAAGGGCGAAGAATTGAGCACGGCGTGATGATCGTGCAGCAGTTGCGAGATGAGTTGATCGAGTGAAAAATAATGCCCTTCACCGGTGAGCCGACCCACCACCTCACCCAGGGGATCGATCACTACCTGGGTAGGCCAGGCTCGCATGCCATAGTACTTGCCGAGTTTGAAATCGATGTCATTGACCACGGGATGCGCGATCTCGTAACGCACAACGATGCTCCGCAGAGTCTCTAGATTTTTCTCATTATCGAATTTGGGTGAATGCACACCGATCACCGCCAACCGATCCCCGTATTTATGTTCTAGCCGACGCAGGTCCGCAAGCACATGAATACAATTGACGCATCCATAGGTCCAAAAGTCCAAAACCGTGACTTTACCTTTCAGATCTTCTAGCCGCAACGGCCTGGCGACATTGAGCCAGGGCAAATCCGGATCGAACGCCACGGCCGGTATCACATTTCTGGCTGTTGAGTCCTCTTCGGCCGCGAAGGCGCAGGAAAGATGGGTAGAGATGACGCTGATTGATATCAGCAAGCCTAAAACGATTCGCACCCTTAAGGATTCTCTCATAGTGAGCCTCTCTTCGGGAAGCTAGATTTAGCTATTATGATTAAGATCATCTTTCACCTAGACCCTACAAGTGATCTGGGTATGAATCATTGCAACCAGTTAAGCACACTTGCGTACCATAAGACCGTTAAGACATCGACTCCGTTTCAAATAGCCAGTATCTATTTTTGCCTCCCCGGTGAAATCCGTGGCTGTTTTCGGTAGTAGTGATTGGAGTTATCCACAAGCCCACGACCCGTTAAGCCCCTTAATTTCTAGCATTTCAGGCTCGTGGGTCCTCTCATAACGGGACCGATCATTCTGCTTTACACTTTAACCCGGATATTTCATGAATTCGCGTGAAGATCGCGAAGTATATTCAGACCTCCTGATCCCACACTCAATAATCAATGGGTCACGAAACACTCCGGGAATTTAACTTGAGACCAATTCTATGTAGGTTGGCGCTGAGGAACGAAGCCCAACACACAACTATCGCT
>JBDLIZ010000244.1:0-7522 GCA_039714615.1 Pseudomonadota bacterium
TTAATTGTACTGCCTGCCATTATCAGCATCAGCCCAAATACGATCCCCGAAAGCCTATGCCCGGCCCTTCTTTGCGTATGGGGCTAAATCGTCCCGACCACCCTGCTCAGGGAGCAGAAGCCTCTAAACACAAACATAAGATCGTCAGGGTTTGGGAACGGTACTCAAACAAACAGGGTCAGGAGAAACTAGATGCCCACGAATAGTGAATCCAACCCGACTAATAGCTATCGAAGACGGTTTCTAAAGGGACTCTCAGGGGTAGCAGCAACAGTGGCGGGTACCAAGGTGGCCGCGGGTGCCTGGGGCGGCAACACCTTGAGTGATACCTTCGCGGACTTTTTTCAACAGCATTACCAGCGCATGACTGAAGAAGAGCTTCAGACAACACTGGAGCGTATCGAACGCAAGGCCAAACAGCGTTACTCCGTGGATATCAAATGCAAGAACACACCGCCTCAGGAAGGTGTCGTTTTTGGCTATGCCATCAACATCTCCAAATGCCGTGGCTATCGCGACTGTGTACATGCCTGTGTGAAAGAGAACAACCTAAGCCGTGACACGCAATACATCCGGGTGCTGGAGCTGGACAAAGGCAGTCTCAACCTGGAGAAAGCCGAACATTATTTTAACCACGAGACCGTCCCGCAAGCAGATAAGTATTATCTGCCAATGCAGTGTATGCAGTGTGATAATCCGCCTTGCGTCAAGGCCTGCCCTATCGAGGCGACCTGGATGGAACCCGATGGGATTGTGGTCGTGGACTATGACTGGTGTTTCGGCTGTCGCTATTGCATGACGGCCTGCCCTTATTCGGCACGGCACTTTAATTGGGGAAACCCGGATCTACCCGCGGAGGAGATCAACCCTGACACCCATTATCTAGGCAACCGACCCCGGCCAGCAGGCGTTGTCGAAAAATGCCATTTCTGCATTCAACGCACTCGGGAAAACCGCCAACCAGCCTGTATGGAGGCCTGTCCCACTGGAGCACGAGTGTTCGGCAATATACTCGACCCTGAAAGCGAAATCCGCTATGTACTAGAGAATAAAGCTGTTTTTCGTCTAAAAGAAGACCTGGGGACAGAACCGAAATTCTGGTATTTTCGAGACGACTGAACAATCCGATGACTACTCTCTATTATTTCTTTCGCGACGGGCTGCGAGAAATGTTACGCGGCTCATTGGCCTACTGGATGTGGTTAAGTTTCCTGACGCTCATAGCCGGGATCGGACTATGGCAGTATCTGGAGCAACTTGAACAGGGCCTGATGGCAACCAATATGACCAATCAGGTCTCTTGGGGCCTATACATAGCCAACTTCACCTTCCTGGTCGGCGTCGCTGCCGCTGCGGTCATGCTGGTCATTCCCGCTTATATCTTTCACCGAGAGGATGTAAAGGACGTCGTGCTGCTCGGAGATACGATGGCGATATGTGCGGTCGTAATGTGCATGCTGTTCATTGTCGTGGATCTGGGAAGGCCTGATCGAATATGGCACCTCATTCCAGGGATCGGACGTTTCAATGTACCCCTCTCCATGCTGGCCTGGGATGTGGTCGTTCTAAACGGTTATCTGATGCTGAATGTGGGTATTTCCTTTTACATCCTCTATTGCCACTATCAAGGTTGCCAGCCGAAGTTAGGTCTTTACTTTCCCTTTGTGCTGATAGCTATCTTTTGGGCCATCTCGATACATACTGTCACTGCCTTTTTGTATACCGCCAACAGTGGCCGTCCCTTCTGGGACAGCCCACTATTGGCGCCGCGATTCATTGCTTCGGCGTTTTGCTCGGGGCCGGCATTGAGTATCCTGGCGCTGCAGATCGTACGCCGTCTTTCGCTGTATCCCGTGCGCCAATCTGTCATTGATACACTCTCTTTGGTGATGACCGTGGCCCTGCAGGTGACCATCTTTTTTGTGATAGCAGAGCTATTCAGAGATTTTTATAACGAGGGGAATCATGCCGCATCCGCCCGCTACCTGTTCTTAGGATTGGACGGCTTTGCGGCACTGCAACCATGGATCTGGACCGCCATCGCATTTTTGCTCATTGCCGTGGCGATACTCATGATCCATCCCTTACGGATAAATATGAGATGGCTCAATATCGCCTGCCTACTCACCATAGCGGGTGTGTGGATAGAAAAAGGGATGGGTTTGGTGATACCCGGTTTCATACCTACCCCTACCGGTGAGATTCTAGAATACATGCCCAACCTCACCGAGGTTGCCATCAGTCTAGGCATATGGGCAATAGGTATCATGCTATTCACTCTAATGGCCAAGGCGGCCATACCTGTAGAATGTGGCACACTGCGCAGACCGGGTATTGCGCTGAATGAGGATAAGGTACGAAATGAATGATTATTAAGCCACTGCATTGCGGCAGCCGCATTCCCTCCGATCACACCGGGAGGCACATACATACGCGTGCGCGCGAATTACAAGTTTCTGTGATGTAACTCACAATACCAATCTATACATCTCTATTACCCGGATATTTCATGAATTCACGTGATGATCGCGCAGGATGTTGTTTTCACAAGGGGTTTTCCGCAGGCGTCGCATATCCTTGATTACGAGCAACTGAGGAAAATCCCTTGTGGAATCAACAGACAAGCGAGGGCATGCGCAATTTATGAATTATCCGGGTATTACTGCCTTTTCACCTCACCCCTGACGGGTACGGCCGAGCTAACCTTGACCGCCGATAAGCATAATACCGAGAAGATATATGTAGACAATAGCCATCACTGTAAAGACCTTTAAAAACATAGTTTTTACACTGGTCGACTTACGATTATGGTGGGGTTCTGATCCGATAGATACAGGTGTTAGCGTTGACAAGGTTATCCCCCTGAACAAATTCGTTTTGAGTGAAAGTGAAGCATTTTCTACCCAGGCTGTTTCTCCATGGCCGATTGCACTTATCCCTGTTTTTTGGACCCATGTACTAGATTTATACTTCCATAACAAACTTTGCAGCTTAATTCATAACATAAATGTAGCATCTAGTATTGGCCGGAACATGAAGGTTTTATTAAATTTTTGCGAAGTATCTGACACATGCTTTGGAAAATATCGGGACCGATCAGAATGCAGATATTATCTTTACATTCACACCCGTCGAAAGGGCTTGACATGAAGGCCACATATCACCCTTGCCGACGTACCGCTACATCTCATTCAGAGCTGTAATATACCCACCTCAACTGGCTGAAGGAGTACGTTTAGCTTGTTTTTGTTTGGAGAAACTTTTAATATGGGTACCCATATTAGATAGGCTGGGTACCCGTACCATTATGAAGACGACGATCGATCTGTCAGACGAACTCGCGAAGAAGGCCAAAGCCTACGCTGCCTGCAAGCACATCACCCTGCGCACAGTTATCGAACAAGGCATCCGACAAGTCCTGCGCAATGACCAATCCTCGCCAAAGTTTAAGCTTCGGGACGCGAGCGTCGGTGGAAACGGGTTGCAGAAAGAGTACCAGGGCGCCGACTGGGCCAAGATCCGGGAAGCCGCATATAAGGGCCGAGGGAGTTGATCGCTGCAGACACCAATATTTTGGTCTACGCGCACCGCTCGGATTCCGAATGGCATGAAACTGCGCGCAGCTGCATCCGGTCCCTCGCAGAAGACCGGACGTCCTGGGGCATCCCCTGGCCCTGCGTGCACGAGTTTCTGTCGATCGTTACGCACCCAAGAATCTATGATCCTCCTTCCAACCTGGATGCGGCTATAGACCAAGTAAACGCCTGGCTAGGATCACCGATGGCCGTGCTGTTAGCCGAAACCGAATCGCACTGGGACATACTGAGTGAACAGATGTCGATCGGGAAGATTAGAGGACCGATGGTTCACGACGCACGCATTGCGGCAATCTGCATCGGCCACAGAGTCAATGAGTTCTGGACAGTAGACCGCGACTTCAGTCGATTCCCCGATCTTCCGACACGAAACCCACTGCTCGGTTAACCGCGCCAGTGCGCAACCGAACGAGGTCAAGTCTGCTTTTAGCCTTGTTGCGAAAAAGGCAAAAGCATAAAGGCTAGACCTGACTCTGATGACTCAACCGCTAGCCGCTGATCAATACTCCACGGGCCGCAGCCGCGCCACCAGATCGTCCCAGGCGATGGAGATGCCGGGCAGCACCCCCACGGCGGTTTCATCCGCCAGTTCCTGCACTTGGGGTTTGCCGTACTCATTCCCAGCGAGCCGATAGACGGTGACCATACGGTCCGTCGGGTGCACCAGCCAGTATTCCCGCACGCCCGCCCGTTCGTAGACACGGCGCTTGCGCACATGGTCATGGGAGGCGGTGCTCGGCGACAGGACCTCTACGACGAGGTCTGGCGCGCCGCGCACACCGCGCCGATCGAGTTTATCCGGATTACAGACCACGAACACATCGGGTTGCAGAACGGTATCGATGTTCTCGTCGGCCTCGTTGGCCTTGGGAATACGCACGTCCACGGGGGCGACGAACACTCGACAATCCTGCCCCGCAAGCGCATTCGCCAGCTGCCGGTAAATTTCTCCGGCAATATCCTGATGATCCAGCGATGGCGCGGGCGACATCAGGTAGGCAACGCCATCGATCATTTCGTAACGCAGATCCTCCGGCCAGCCAAGATAGTCGGCGTATGTGTGGTGGGCGTTATCGCGCCGCGCGAGTGTCATGGCAGTTTCTCGTGCTCTGGACTTGGTTGGATTATAGTCTTATTTGCTGGGGGTTAGAAGACATGCCGCTACCCATAACTCGACCCGAAAGAATTGCGAGGAGCTGAAATCCTGGGGTCACCATTTGCGCATTTGTTGGAATGATGGACTGACCCCATTTGCGTTAGAGTCTTGCGAAAAAAGGGCATTACAGTACGTAAAACTGCCGATGTAACAATCGCTTCCTTTTGCATAGATCAAAATATCCCTCTTCTTTTCTCTGACAAAGATTTCAAACCATTTGTAAAGCACTTAGGACTCGCAGAGGCTTGAGATACACATGCCGCAAATCACCGGCGGTAAAAAGCAGAGTGTGGAACGAGTGGTGCTTTTTGTCATCCGAGTGGATTTGCCTTTTAGCTCCTTTCTACAGCAACAGGGAGTAACCCAAACCAACTACAGCACATGCGCCAATAACTGGAACAATACCCACCTTGTATCTGAACAGGGCAATGAACGCAGCTGCGAGGATTAAGGCTGAAAACCATTCAAACGTTGCCTCGAAACCTTGAGGCCAAAGAACATGGTAGGCAAAAAAGACTGCCAGATTGAGAACGACACCAACCACAGCTGCGGTTATGCCTGTTAACGGTGCTGTGAATTTAACATCATGCCTCGTTGCTTCAACTGCTGGCCCACCAAGCAGGATAAAAAGAAAGGACGGTAAAAATGTAAATAGTGTGGCTATTCCCGCACCTGCAGCTCCCGCCAAGGGAAGCATTTCAGATCCAAAAATCTCTTTTGTCCAGCCGCCAACAAAGCCAACGAACGCGACAACCATAATCAGTGGGCCGGGGGTTGTTTCGCCAAGCGCAAGACCATCAATCATTTGTGTTCCACTTAACCATGCATAATGTTCGACACCACCTTGATAGACATATGGCAAGACCGCATAGGCACCACCAAAAGTGACCAGCGCTGCTTTGGTAAAGAACCAACCCATTTGCGTGAGCGTGCCTTCCCAACCATATGTCGTTAAAAGCATGACCATTACCGCACCCCAGATAAAAAGCCCTAACAAAGTGAACACGATTAACCTTCTCCATTTGAATCGTGCATGCGCTGGAATAGGGGTGTCATCGTCAATGAGCGCGGGGCCGTAGGAATCTTTTGAGGCCCCATGATGCCCACCCACCTTGAATTTATCGGGTGCAAAACGCGAACCGACATATCCGATGATGCCGGCCATCAGCACGATATAGGGGAAAGGTACATCAAAGGCAAATATTGCTATGAACGCTAGCATCGCCATGGCACGAAGCACATTGTTCTTTAAAGCCCGGGAGCCAATGCGGTAGGCCGCAAAAACAACAATTGCTGTGACAGCTGGCTTAATACCGTACAAAATACCTTCGACTGCCAGTACATCGCCATAGGCCAGATAGACCCATGTCAGACCGATGAGAATGAATAGTGACGGTATAACAAATAGAACACCGGCGACTATGCCGCCCCAAACACCGTGCATCAACCAGCCGATATAGGTCGCTAATTGTTGTGCCTCTGGCCCCGGTAGGACCATCGTGTAATTAAGCGCGTGCAAAAAGCGATGTTCAGAAATCCATCGCCGTTTCTCTACCAACTCCTGATGCATCATGCTTATCTGGCCTGCCGGCCCGCCAAAACTGATAAATCCCAGCTTGAGCCAATAGAAAAAGGCTTCCGAAAATGGTACTGATTCTGGTTGCTCTGTTACTTCTTGTGTGATCGTTGACACTTTATTTTTATCCGATGTTTATTTTTAAGGGCTAACGCTGCATAGCGAGGCACGAGTGGCGCAGCTTTTGGCTGTCCGAGTGCATTTGCATTGTGTGTGCCCGGCATGGGCATGATCTTATGGGGTGAAAGTCCCCTGTACATATTCCGGAAAGGAGTCATTCTGACAACTTTTAAAAGTACTAGCTGACGGCAAGGGCTGAGGGGCGACCCGATGTCTGAAAGAAGCCGGAGTGCAAACCTGCGAACTGACGAACAAGCAAGGGGTCAGATCTAACATTCAAACATTTCTGATATACTCGGTCATTGGCTAGACCTCTACGACTAGAATTTACAGACGAACAAGCAAGGGGTCAGATCTAACATTCAAACATTTCTGATATACTCGGTCATTGGCTAGACCTCTACGACTAGAATTTACAGGCGGGATTTATCATATCACCTCTCGTGGTGATCGGTGTGAGGATATATATCTGGATGATTATGACAGTGCAAATTGTTGGAATGTTAGAACTAATCCTGCTTCTCATCCTGGCTTGCCCTGCAGAAAGTGCATCGGTTCGTGGAACGATACTGGCGAAAGATGCTTTGCAGTCGAAGTCGTGAGGGTAATGTCCCGTGGGAGGCTTTCCACCGGATTAAAGCGCGGTTTCCGTTACAGCAACCAAAGCTAAGGCTTCCCTATGGGGAGTTGCAGGCACTTGCTGTGCTCAGTGGCAAGTTACGTTGGCGCTGTTCGTGGCTCCAGCCGATAAATTGATCGCGCGGGGCAATCTGCCAGGCCGCGGCACCAAAGCCCAGCTCGTAGGTTGGGGTGAGGAACGAACCCCAACACATACCCAATCATGCCTCGCCATATTCATTTATCTCATCGACATCCTCACACATACCCCATTCCTGATCCACAAGCTCTGCCTTAATATACCGGTGTATGCTTGAATGCGGCCAATCCGATGCCCGCTTTACATAACCATGCTTTACCGGATTAAAATGGATGTAATCCATGTGCCGCGCATAATCGCACTCATTCCGGATCAGGTGTTCCCAGTACCGACGTTGCCATAGGCCCCGTTCTCCT
>JBDLIZ010000245.1:0-7516 GCA_039714615.1 Pseudomonadota bacterium
CCAATCGAATCAGCGATCTCTCGAAACCTCTGCCAATCGGCCACTCTGGAATAGGCGGAAAACCCGGCCACGATCATTTTTGGTCGGTGTTGCTCCGCCAGGCTTTGCACCTGCGCATAATCGATCTCACCACTGACGACGTCAAGACCATATTGCTCGGCGTGAAAGATCTTGCCTGAAAAGTTGACTTTGGAGCCATGAGTGAGGTGACCGCCATCGGCCAAGCTCATTCCCAGAATAGTATCGCCTGGTTGCAACAGGGCGAGATAGACCGCAGCATTGGCCTGAGAACCTGAATGGGGTTGCACATTGGCATAATCAGCGCCGAATAGGGCCTTCACTCGATCGATAGCAAGCTGCTCGGCGATATCGACATTTTCACAACCACCATAGTATCTCTTGGCAGGATAACCCTCGGCATACTTATTGGTCAGCACACTGCCCTGGGCCTCCAAGACCCGGGGACTGGCATAGTTCTCCGAAGCAATGAGTTCGATGTGTTCTTCCTGGCGGCGCTCTTCGGCCTGAATCGCAGCATGGAGTTCATCATCGAATCCAGCGATAGACATTTGACTTGAGAACATCAAGCCCCTCCTGGAGGATAGGTTAAAGGGGCTAGATTATACCGGAAATAAGAGGGGTTTAGCCCGGATATTTCATGAATTCATGTGATGATCGCGCAGGATGTTGTTTTCACAAGGGGTTTTCCGAAGGCGTCGCGTATCCTTGATTACGGGCAACTGAGGAAAACTTCTTGTGGAATCAACAGACCAGCGAGGGCACGTGCAATTTATGGATTATCCGGGTTAGTTGACAGTTTCAAAAACGACAAGTGGCAAGATAGTTAAGGGCCATGGGAGAATGTTTCCATTCTCCCATGGCCCAGGATACCCGCCGCTATTCTTCTTTAGGAATGCCTTAATCGAAGATTAACCGCGATGGGCCCCGAACACGAACTTGGGCTTGAACCAGTACACCATCAGTGGCAGCAGGGTCAGTGCCGTCACCACGTCGATGAGCAGGGCCTGGCCGATGTAGATGCCCAGACCCCAGGTATTGGCAAGGTCGGTCGAAAGTAGCGGGATGAAGCTGCCCAGCAGCACGATCACCGAGATGATCACCGCCGAACCCGTCGTGTCCTGGGTGTTGCGCAAGGATTCCAACCACTGGCCGCCGGTTCGGGCCATCTCTTCGCGCAACCTCGAGATCATATAGATCCCGTAGTCTATGCCCAGCCCCATGGCGATGCTCAATGTCACTTGCAGGTGAAAGGCAAGATTACCCGACCAGTTCCCTACCGAGGTGAAATAACCACCCAGGCCATATTGTGCAAACAGGGTAATGAACAGCAGGGTCAACAGGATCACCGATACCGCCAGGGAACGGAAGATCAGTGCGGCGATGATAAATATCGCCAGGGCCGTCTGCATCGGACCCTTAAGCCAGTTGTCCTCGGCCACCTCCCGGGTGGCCTCGGTGGCTCCCAGAAAACCACCTATCCCGGGTCTGACATAGTCCGGACCTTCAACGGACAGATCATTGCCATCGCCCGAAGTATCCGCGTTCCTTAGGCCGAAGTTCACCTTACTAAATCCCGGGCTGTTCTTATGGTCCTCGATATACTGCTGGATATCCATGGTCACCTGATGGGTCTCCACCGGATTCATGGTGTTGATGAAACCCAGGATCAGTCCCTCATTCCAATCAGAAGATACAAAGGCATCCATGTCGCCCTCACTGGTCATGGTCTCCAGCAGGCCATTGAAGAGCTGTACCAGCTCATTGGGATCACGATCATCCTCGGGATCAATAGAGGTGAGATATTCCCGAGTAGGGATACGCAGATCTCTTATTTGCGTCTTCTCGCCGACCTCCGTGGTCAACAGCATGTTTATCAATCGAATATACTGGGCATATGAACCAGTGAATCCGATGGAGGGATGGGCCCGCATCCAGTTTTCGAGCTGCTCGATGTCGGCCAGCACCTCAGCATCGTTGAAGATGCCCTGGGCCCCCTCTTCCTCTGGATCGTGACAGCCCTGCGGTTTACCATCAAAATCACACTCCGGCTTGAGAGCTTGCTTGCCGCGAATGGGAATGGTGACCGAAATGACCCCGGGCATGATCTCGTTCAGTTTCAGTATGTGCTCAATGGTAATCGAACTCACCTTGAAGGCCGCGCGTGAATAGTCTATACCCCGTTCAACCCCGGGCATGGGATTCTCCAAGCTGCCCTTGGTGATACCCGTGAAATGGGCCGATATCCCAATGATGAGTGCGACAATGCCGAGTGGAATCCATTTTCCAGGTCCCGCTATCAACCGGGTAATCGCTCCTCCAACCGTGGTCTCCCAGCCGTGACCCTGCTGTTTCGCAGTACTGTGCTCACAGGGAAAGCTCATCAAGAGCAGGGGGATCAAGGTGGTCGTGGTCAGCAGCAGGGTGAGCATGCCGAACATGCCGAAGTAGGCATAGGCCTTGTAAAACGAGATATCGACCAACGACAGGGTGGCAAAACCCACCATGTCAGTGACAATGGATAGGGTCGCCGGCACGATCATGTGGGAGATAGCGACGACCGCCGCTCGCTCGCAGTCGCCACCATTGGCACCCTGCTCCAGCATGAACCGCCGGGTGACCTGCACCGAGTGACCGATACCGATGGCCAGCAACAGCATGGGGGTCAACACCATCATGGTGGTCAACTTGAATTGGGTAAAACCCATCAGGCCCAAGGTCAGGGCAATGGTGGCCCCCACCCCGAGCAGGGGGAACAACGCCCCGCGCCAGTTGCGAAATTCGTACCATAACACGACGACTACAATGGCTATCGAAATGAGGAACAGCCACCATTTGTTGACCAACTCCTGGAGCATCCAGGCCAGGAAATAGGGCTCTCCCGCCACCAGCACCTCGATGCGTTCGTCCTGGCTATATTCGTCCATGAGCGAACGCACCTCTTTCACCCAAGGCAGATAGATCTCTTTCACCTCATCGGTGTAATCCCCAATGATGTAGGCCGCCCTGGCGACACAGCCCTTTTGCTCGTACTCGCCGTATTCACAACGCTTACCCTGGGGATCTTCCATATACGCCAGCATGGGCCCCAAGACCGGATTGGTCTCAATACCTTCCTTGAGAAAGGCGAGCTGTTGCTTGGCCAGCTGCGGATCATCGGTGCTGATCCCGCCAGTGGGGATCAGGCGCTTGAACACCAGGCCGTTTTCATCGGCCCCCATGAACTTGATCTTCTGCGCCGCCAGATCGATGAAATTGGAGTTACGGGAGGTCGGCAGGGCCACCAGCTTGTGATGAAGCGCCTGCACCTTATTGATAAACCAAGGCTGATAGATATCGCCTTGCTTGACCTTCAAGGCAAACACCATCAGGTTACCCATGCCGAAGTTGTGTTCGCCGTAAAGATTGGTGGCAACGTAACGGTTGCTCGCCGGCAGCAGGGTATCCGGATCGTTGCGAATATCGAGATCCTTGATAAAAAACCCGAGGATTAGGGTAATGATGAGCAGACTGACAATTATCGGCCAACGGTAGCGCACCACGAACAGCGCATAACGCTCGGCCCAGCGCTCTTCTTCTTTCAGATAACCGTTTTCTTCCGCCATTGGGGTATCTCCCTCAGCGATGATCCAGATCTAGGCCAAAAACAAGGGCCTGATAATCAGGCCCTGTGGATAAGTAGCAGGATCACAACCATGATAAGAGTTAAGACGCTAAAGTGCCTAGATGAATTCCGGATCAAACAGATACTTCAAACCGATCTGAAAATTAGAGGCGTTTTTGAGCTGCCCGAACAGGGTGTTCTCATCGCCGAAGTAGTAGTTCACGGCGGCGGTACCGATCAAGTTTTCACTGATCTGGGTGAACTGATACTCCACATCCAGACGATTCCAGAAACCACCGCCATTCTCCGCGATGAAGATATTGTTGATACGGTGCTGCTGTTCGGCACCAAAGGGCTTAGAGAGGAACAAAGAACCGAAGGTCTCCAGTTCGTCACCCTTATTGAGTCCGTTGCTCAATGCAAGCGTGGCCGGATCGCCCGTATAACGCCCGCAATTAGCGGTGGCGCATCCATTGCCGTTGAGATCATTTTTCTCGTCTATGTAATCCAGGTTCCAGAACTGGATGAGCTGACCGCTAATCAGCAGATTGGTGAACACGGTAACATCCAAACCGAGCACATATTTAATGAAATCGGCCTCTTCGTTACGCAGGGCATTGGCGACGTCGCCTATGGCCAGGTCATTGCGGTCGACAACCGGCACCAGCACGTCCTTCTGATAAAGGAATTCACCGCGCAACACGGTCGGCACCGGCATGACGTCCAGTGCGGCATCGAAGGCGCCACCTATATTGTGAACACGGTCCTGGAACTCACGAAATACCAGGGTGGCGACACCGTCATTGGCGGCGAAGTTATCCGTGGGTTGAAATACATCGCCATTGGTTTTTCTCAGAAACACAGTAGTGACGGGTTGTCCGGTTACACCCGGAGCAACGGAGGTGTCGGGGGTCAGATGATTACCCTGTTGATCTTCCCAGAAAACCTCAACCGAGGGGTTGGGATTGTAATTGTAATAATAGTTCAGAGAATAGTTGATACCTCCTCCCGTGGTCTGCTTGAAGCGGAACCCCAGATTGGGCTTATCCTCTTCGAGGTCTTTGCGATACTCGGAGCGGGATCTCGCGAAGGTATCGAAGGTAGCAAACGAAGCCAGGTTCATGTATTCGAAGGTAAATCTGGGATCGATGGAATTAAATGTAGAGGTAACCAGGTTGGTCTTGTTCTCGTTACCGCCCAGACCGGGGCTCTGGGCCACATTGTTCAACATCTCAGCACAATTCGAACCCAGTGCGGGATTCAGGGGAACTCCACCCGGACAGAACGGCGAGGCGCCATTGACAAAGTCCTGAACGGTAAAGGTCCCACCCCCGACCGCAGCCAGGGTCGGCGCACCAAATCCAGCGGCAAAACCCTGGAAAGCCGCCGCCGTACCGCCCAAGGCTGGGGAAATATTCAGAAATCCGTCCACACTACCAGTGATAGTGTCTACCCCCTTCAAGACGAAGGGTTGCCCCTTATCGCCATCAACCCTGAGGCCAGGGATGAAATTGGGCCGTGACTGGGCGACGATGCCCTGCAGATTGATGCTATCGGTAGGATTGTATTCACCTACGGCCATCCAGACCGGGATGCGCGAGTCCTCAAAGGCGCTTTGATTCAAAAACCGGAAATCCGTGGGATTGATAATATCCAGCAGTTTTATTCCGTCGGCGGTACCCCATACCACCTGTTGTTTACCGATTCGCGTGCTAAACCGGCCTTCGTCTCCGAAGGAGGAATCGAGGTACAGTTCGCGGAAATAGTCGTATTGGGTATAGAGTTGATGTCCCTGCAGCCCTTTGTTCACGGCCTCAGGATTGATGACCAGATTGGCCTCGGCATGGAAGCTGGAATTCTCCCCGATCCCTCCATTGAGGAATAACCGCAGGCGGTTTTCGAACTTCCAGACATCCCCTGCACCGTGCTCATTAAACTCGGTTACGCTGTCCTTGTCTCCAATGGTGGCACCGTCCTTCAGAAAGAGGGCCGTTTCATTGGCGATGAGGCCGCTGATTTCAAAATCATGGAAGAATTCGGCTTGTGCCAATGCCGGCACGGCTAATGCGCCACAGGCCACAACCACCGCAAGTGTACGTCTCTTCATACTTACCTCCTCCTAGACACTGGATGTCCCTAATATTGAGTAGTACCTTAAGCCGTCCCACCCAGTTCGGCGGGACCGCACATAAAATTCCTGTTGGATCAGCGCTTGATTTTTCTTAGCGTAGACTCGGTCCAGAATCCAGGATTCTTGTCCTTGTGGTTGTATTTAACGATCTCCTCAGGGATGATGGCCCAGGTTTCGTGACCCGTGGTCAAGTTCTTGCCATACCAATATCCCCAAGACACCTGCCTTGGATCCTCTTTGCCCAGGGGATTCCAATCTCGATCGATGATCTTGATCTTGTTCCCGTCCTTGTAATATTCGGTGTGATAATCGGCAAAGGTTTCAGCATCGATATAGCTGATCCGATGGTCGTACCACCAGTTTTTAAACTTGGTGGTACTCTTGAGCTTGTAGACCTCTTTTCCTTTGGGTGTGCAGGAGGCCTCCGGCAGGTTTTTCATGTAGCGGGTCCGCTGATTCTTCGGCACATCCATCGCGCCAAGGCAATCGTTGAAGGTCTCCTTGCCTAGGAGTTCATGGGTCTCGTGCTTGGGTTTTCTCAGGATAACGTCACCGAAGGTAAAGTCGGTGCCGCCCCAGGCATCATCCTGGGCGGGTTCGGCAAAACGGCGGATCTTGCGCAGCGCCGGCAGCCAGATACTGTAGGATTGACTCTTGGAATCATCCTCGAAATCGACGATCAGCATACCAGTACCCCGCAGCTTCCCCGAGCGGAATATCGCCACCTCCTTGGATCTCACCACGCCGTCGGTGTAATCGTTGTTTTTATGCCTTTCCACGGTGAGGGTAGTCGGCTTCTTACCCTTGGAGCGACTCACAATCACAGTCATCATCCGACCTTTTTTATCGATAGAATAACGATCAAAGCCGTGAAACTGGTTGACATAATAATTTTGCTTGGCGACCTCATCCGCACTGACCTCGCCCTTGGGATAGGGCAGATTTTTATCGTACGCCTTTTCGGCGAAGGCCGGGGGGGACAGAAAAATCGAAGAGATAAGTGTTGCCAGGGAAACGCGCTTGACGATGCTATGATTCATACTCCACCTTACTCCTTTGGGCGCCTTTTTGAGCCTTCCTTGTCTTGGAAAAGCAGGCCAAACGTAGCCGCTAACCATTAATAATTCAAGTACTTATGGCTGTAAAGCACCCTGTAGATTGACATCTTTATTATTAAAGTTACGGTTTAGGGACGAACCGAAAAAAAAGCCATTTATAATTATTGTTATCTTAAATTTAGCAGATGTATATGTTTTGTAAATAGTAAACACCGGTTCAGCCCATTTTCTTTTTAAGGCATGAACTTATTTAGAAATCTGCTTGGATTTTGACCAATTAGCGTGCAGATGTCAATGGGTTCAACCGTGTCAAGACCAGTCTAGGAGCCTGTCGGACTTAGGCGATCGTAGCGAGGGAAAGACGGTCTGAGGCAAATTTGTCGATCGTTTGATGCCAACCCTCCCTGGTTGGCCCTCGTTGAGCAGCCAGAGGCTGTCCAAATCCGCTCCCGGCGGATTTGTGAGGCGAATAGCGGTCGCGTGTAACGAAAAGGATCGACAAATCTGTCCAAATCCGGCTTTTCCACAGTAGATCGTCCTAACCCGGATAATTCATAAATTGCGCATGCCCTCGCTTGTCTGTTGATTCCACAAGGGATTTTCCTCAGTTGCTCGTAATCAAGGATACGCGACGCCTTCGGAAAACCCCTTGTGAAAACAACATCCTGCGCGATCATCACGTGAATTCATGAAATATCCGGGCTA